>PULL01000140.1 GCA_003550945.1 Thioalkalivibrio sp.
CAGCCCGCGTTCACCCCGCGCGAGCAGGAAGTTCTCGGGTTGCTGGCCGAGGGCCAGAGCAACAAGCAGATCGCCCGCGAGCTGGACCTCAGCGAAGGCACGGTCAAGGTGCACGTGAAGCACATCCTGAAGAAGCTCGGTCTCCATTCCCGCCTCGAGGCGGCCTTGTGGGCGGTGGAGCACCGCGCTTGAGCGTGCTCAGTCTTCCACCCAGGGGATGCGGGTGGGGATCTCGTCGGCCCAGCCGTGCGGCTCAAGGCTGAAATAGAGTGCGAGCAGGCGGTAGATCGCGGGCCATTCCGCCTGCAGGTAGGCGGGCGAAAAGAAGAAGTACTCGGCGACCACGGCGAGGAATTCGGCCGGATCCGTGGCTGCATAAGGGTCGATCACGGGCTCGTCCCCCCGATCGATCTCGTCCTGGAGTTGGTCGTAGGCAGCGCTGAAGGTGTCGGTCCACTCGTCCGCCGACAGGCTTCGGGGCAGCGGTGGAAATCCGTTCACGTCGCCGTTGCCGGCATCCAGCGTGTGCGTGACTTCGTGCACGATCACCGCGCCGTCCTCCGCGACGTCGTTCCAGGAGAGCACCACCGGGCCGCGTTCCCAGGCCTCTCCCGCCTGCGGCACCACCGCCTGATGATGCACGCCGGCTTCATCCACCCACTCCTGCTCCGGTGCGAAGGTGTCCGGGTACACGATCACCGTTTGCCAGTCCCGGTAGGCGTCGATCCCGATGCGGAGGATCGGCAGGCAGGCGTAGGCCGCGATCACGTGTCGCTGCCAGGGATCCAGCCGCATGCGGATGCCCTTGAAGGTCTTGCGGCCGAGGAATTCGCCGATCCGTTCCCGCAGCGCCTCGCTCTCCGGCTGTGGCAGCCGATCGATGAAGGGAACGCTCGCGCGCAGCCCGGCCCACTCGTTTTCCTCCAGCGGGGCGAAGGCGGGGGCGGGCAACAGGCGCTGTCCCAGTCCTCGAACCAGATTGTGCAGATCGCGAAACATCACCATAGCCTAAGCCAAGTGACCGGGAACGGTCGTTGCGGTATGTTCCGCAGCTTTCCCGCCGGCGTAAAGGAATGAACGTGACCAGTCCGGAAAGCGATCTTCAGCACCTCGTGCACGAACTCGGCGAACGCCTGCCTCCGCAGATGTTGCGCGGGCGCATCGGTCTCGAGAAGGAGACGCTGCGGGTGCAGATCGCCGGCTCCATCGCCCAGACGCCGCACCCGTCGGCGCTGGGCTCGGCGCTGACCCATCCGTACATCACCACCGACTATTCCGAGGCACTGCTCGAACTGGTGACGCCCCCGTTCGACGACGTGCGCGAGACGCTGGGGTTTCTGCAGGATCTGCAGGCCTTTGCCGCGGCGCGGGTCGGCGACGAGCTGCTCTGGGCGACCAGCATGCCCTGCGTGATCAACGGCGAGGAGTCGATTCCGGTCGCGCAGTACGGGCGTTCCAATGCCGGTCGCATGAAGACCGTGTACCGCATCGGGCTCGGGCACCGGTACGGACGACTGATGCAGGTGATCGCCGGCGTGCACTTCAACTACTCCCCGCAGCCGTCGCTGTGGCCGGTACTGGCCGAGCTTCAGGGCGAGTCCGACAGTCGAGAGTATCGGGACCGGGTGATGATGGGGCTGATCCGCAACCTGCTGCGGTTCGGCTGGATGGTGCCCTACCTGTTCGGTGCTTCGCCCGCGGTGTGCAATTCCTTCGTCGACGGGCGCGGCGCAAAACTGGAGGATTTCGACGACGACAGCAGTTATCTGCCGTTTTCGACCAGCCTGCGCATGGGGGACATCGGCTACACCAACCGCAAGGAGGCGGATACGGGAATCAAGGCCAACTACAACTCGCTGGGCGAGTACGTGGAAAGCCTGCGCTGTGCGATTAACACCGAGAGTCCCGAATGGGCCCGGATCGGCGTGAAGGTGGACGGCGAGTACCGCCAGCTGAATGCCAATATCCTGCAGATCGAGAACGAGTACTACAGTTCGGTCCGGCCCAAGCAGCCGCTGGAGCGCTTCGAGAAGCCGACGGATGCGCTCGAGTCCCGCGGCGTGGCGTATGTGGAACTGCGCTCCGTGGACGTGAACGCACAGCATCCGCTCGGCGTGGACGAGAGCCAGCTGCGGTTTCTCGAGGCATTCTGCCTGACGGCCCTGCTGCTGCCGAGTGCGCCGCTGTCTGCCGCCGCGATGGCCGATATCGACTCCAACCTGCTCGAGGTTGCCCACCGCGGGCGCGAACCGGGCCTGAAACTGCGCTGCGAGCGCGGGACTGCGCCGCTGCAGGATCTGGCGCGTGACATCCTCACGCTGATGCGGCCCGTGGCCGCGGTGCTGGACCAGGGGCTCCCCGGGGATCCGTACCGGCGTTCGCTGAGCGAGCAGTGGGGCAAGGTCGAGCAACCCGCACTGACACCCTCGGCGCGGATGCTCGAGGACATGATGGCCCGCGAGGAAGGCTTCTACCGCTATGCCCGTCGCCTTTCGGAGCAGCACCGCGAGTCCTTCAGGAGCAACAGCCCTCTCCCGCGGGAGGCCCAACTGGTGGAACTGGCGCAGCATTCGTTGACCGAGCAATCGGCGATGGAGGCCAGCGATCGCTATGATTTCGACAGCTTCCTGCAGCGGTATTTCGACGGGAGCCTGGTCGGGGTTTCCGGGGTGCGCACGTTCATCCGGTGAGGTTTGCCGTCATGGGCTGGCGCTGGGCCCCCTCGCCAGCCCTCCCCCGGCATCCGGGGGAGGGAGCCTTCTCACCTCCCCCAACGTCCTGGGGGGCTTTCTCCCCTCTCCCGCTTGCGGGAGAGGGACCGGGGGTGAGGGCCTGGGTGAGTGCCGGGGATATCCGAACCGATCGTGCTTGGAATTAAACGGCCGCTAAACGGTCTTTCAGATCACGGAGCGTGTCTGCCGCCATCGGCGCACCCACTCCTGGCATTCCCCGTCTGTTCCCGCGCCGATGCGGCTGAAGGGAGACGCCGACACCGGAGGATCGAAACCTTGCCGTCAAGCCAGTCATTCCACCCCCCGGGGCCAGCGTGTTGAAGGCGATCGCCGCTCTGCTGGCGCTCGCCATCCTTGCCGGCGGTGGGCTTTGGTTCTGGTCGGCGCAGGATCGTGGCGCGGGCAACGCCAGTCCCGCCACCAACGCCGCGGTCGACCGCCGCATTCCGGTGCGCGTGACCACGGTCGAGCCGCGCCGCTTCGAGACGGTGCTGGAATCTCTGGGCACTGCGCAGGCGAACGAGTCGGTGACCCTGACCGCCACCGTCACCGCGAGTGTTGCCGAGGTCCTGTTCCGCGACGGCGATGATGTCGAAGTCGGCCAGGTGCTGGTGCGCCTGGCTTCCGCCGAGGAAATCGCCGATCAGCGCGAGGCGCAGGTGGCGCTGACCGAGCAGCGCCGGGAACTGAACCGCATCCGCGGTCTGGTCGCGGATGCCATCCTTCCGCGCCAGCAGTTGGACCAGCAGCGTTCCCGGGTCGACGAGGCGGAGGCCCGGCTTGCCGCGGTGGAGGCGCGCCTGGCGGACCGGGTGATTCGGGCACCGTTCTCCGGGGTGCTGGGGCTGCGCCGGGTGAGCACCGGTTCGCTGGTCACGCCGGGGACGGCGATCGCGGACCTGGACGACATTTCGCTGATCAAGGTGGACTTCACGGTCTCGGAACGTTTCCTCGGCGCGGTGCGGCGGGGCATGCCCATCGAGGCGCGCAGCGTCGCGTTTCGGGACCGGGTGTACGAGGGCACCGTGACCGCCGTCAGCACGCGGGTGGACATCGCGACGCGCACCGTCACCGTTCGCGCGGAGATCGACAACCGGGATCTCGAACTGCGCCCCGGCATGCTGCTGACCACGCGCCTGCCGCTGGACCCTGCGGACCGGCTGTCCGTGCCGGAAGGCGCGGTGATTGCCACCGCCGACCAGCACTTCGCCTTCGTGCTGAACGACGACGGTACCGTGCGGCGGCAGCAGATCACCATCGGCAGGCGCCAGCCCGGGCTGGTCGAGGTGCTCGACGGTTTGACCGAGGGTGAGCGGGTGGTCAGCGACGGCATCCTGCGCGTAAGGCAGGGCACCCGGGTGCGCGTGCTCGACGGAGATGCTGCATGATCATTTCCGACATCGCCAACCGCCGTCCGGTGCTTGCGGTTGTCTTCAACCTTCTCTTGGTGACCTTCGGCCTGATTGCCTACCAGCAGTTGCCGCTGCGCGAGTACCCGGACATCGACGCGCCGGTGATCACCGTGATCACCGACTACCCGGGCGCCAGTGCCGAGATCATCGAGCGCGAGGTGACCCAGCGTCTGGAGGACCGGATCGCCGGGATCGAGGGCATCCGCTTCATCCAGTCGTCGAGCCGCGACGGACGTTCGTCGATCACCATCGAATTCAACCTGAACCGCGACATCGATGCCGCCGCCAACGACATCCGCGAGGCGGTGTCGCGGGTGGTGCGTTTTCTGCCCGATGAGGTTGATCCGCCGCAGGTGACCAAGGCCGATGCCGACGCGAACCCGATTCTCTGGCTCAACCTGTCCAGCACCACGATGGACGGCCTGGAGCTTGCGGACTACGCGCGACGCTACCTGGTCGACCGGCTTTCCGTCGTCGATGGCGTTGCGCTGATCCGCCTCGGCGGGGCGCGCCGCTACGCGATGCGCATCTGGGTGGACCGGGAGGCGCTGGCGGCACGCGAACTCACCGTCGCCGACATCGAGGACGCGCTGCGGCGCGAGAACGTGGAACTGCCGGCGGGCCGGGTCGATTCGGTGGACCGCGAGTTCCGCGTTCGCGTGGATCGGATGTACCGCACCGTCGAGGACTTCGAGCGCCTGGTGATCCGGCGCGCGGACAACCAGCACCTGGTGCGGCTGGGCGAGGTCGCCGAGGTCCGGCTCGGTTCGGACTCCGAACGCACCGAGTTCCGCGGCAACGGCGAGGACATGGTGGGGTTGGGGATCATCCGCCAGGCGAATGCCAACGTGCTCGATGTCGCGGCCGGCGTGAAGCGGGTCGCGGGCGAGTTGCAGGAGCAGTTGCCGGAGGGCACCTCGCTGGTCGTCACCTACGACAGTTCGGTGTTCATCGAGGGTGCGATCCGAGAGGTTTACATCACACTGGCGATTGCCACCGCGGCGGTGGTACTCGTGATCTACCTGTTCCTCGGCAGCTGGCGGGCGACGCTGATCCCAGGGGTGACCGTGCCGGTCGCGATCACCGCGGCCTTCATCGGCATCGCGCTGCTCGGGTTCTCGGTGAACCTGCTGACGCTGCTGGCGCTGGTGCTGGCGATCGGGTTGGTGGTCGACGATGCGATCGTGATGCTCGAGAAGACCACCGCGATCGCGATCGCGAGAGCGAATTC
>PULL01000267.1 GCA_003550945.1 Thioalkalivibrio sp.
AGTCATGAACGCTTCGTGACCGTCGAAGACCATGTGGTGGCGGGAGGCGCTGGCAGCGCCGTGCTGGAGTGGCTGGCGGCCGAGGGCCTGACCGTGCCCTGCCTGACCCTCGGACTGCCCGACCGCTTCACCCAGCACGGGCCCAGGGAGCGCATTCTCGCGGATCACGGCCTCGACGCGGAGGGGATCCTGAAGGCGATTCGCCGTGCGGATGCACCGGTAACTTGCGCGAGCGACAATGGGAACGTAACGTTCGGGAGCTTTCGTACCGGCAGTCAGGAATAGGCATGGCCGCGACCTTCACGCTCCGAGTGCTGACCGATTTCGCCTCGGCGCACACCCTGCGAGGATACCCCGGGCAGTGCGCCCATCTCCACGGCCATAACTGGAAGGTCGAGGTCGAGGTTGAGGCGTCCGCACTGGATGACATCGGCATGGCCGTCGATTTCAAGGTGGTGAAGAGCCTCGCACGCGAAATCGCCGGACGGCTGGATCACCAGTACCTGAACGATCTCGAGCCGTTTACTCAAATCAACCCGACCGCGGAAAACATCGCGCAGTGGTTTTTCCGGGAGATGGCGCGGGAGATCAACCAACCGGGTCTGCGCGTCAGCGCCCTGACCCTGTGGGAAACGGAGCGCGCCTGCGTGCGCTACACCGAATCCCCCGAGGACGCAGCAGCATGAACTCGATTCCCCAATTCCCGACCCTGATGGCCGATGTGCAAAGCGCCAGAGACCACCGGAGCATCGGCATCGACGAGGTCGGCATCCGCGCCATCCGGCATCCGTTGCTGTTCCGGGACCGCGACGGAACCGCGCAACCCACGGTCGCGACCTTCGAGATGTACGTGAGCCTTCCGCCCGAACAGAAGGGCACGCACATGTCGCGCTTTGTCGCGATCCTGAACGAGCGGGTGCACGAGCTCTCGATCGCGGGATTCGGGGCCTTGCTGCGCCACACGGCCGACCGCCTCGAGTCCAGCGACGCATTCATCCGGGTGCGCATGCCGTTCTTCGTGAACAAGCATGCCCCGGTGTCCGGGGTAGCCAGCCTGCTCGATTACGATCTGATGCTCGATGGCCGGATCGAGAACGGAAAGCTCAGCGTGATGGTCGAGGTCGTGGTGCCGGTCACGAGCCTTTGCCCGTGCTCCAAGGAGATCTCGGAGTACGGGGCGCACAACCAGCGCTCGCATGTCACCGTGCGCGCTTGGCTGGCGGACCCCTCGCTCTGCGTGCGCGACCTGATCGACCGGGTCGAGTCCGAAGCGTCGAGCGAACTGTTCGGACTGCTGAAACGCCCGGACGAGAAGCTCGTCACCGAGCAGGCCTACGACAACCCGAAGTTCGTCGAGGACATGGTGCGCGACGTCGCACGCAACCTTTGCGAGGAAACGCGGATCGAGCGCTTCGAGGTCTCGTCGGAGAACTTCGAGTCGATCCACAACCACTCCGCCTACGCATTGGTGCGGGGCAGGCCGGGAGGCGGAGCCGCCGACTGAAGCTCCCCGCGCGATTTCGCACGGCAACCCCCGGGGCTTACAGGTTGCGCGAGGCGTAATCGGCGAGTCGCGAGCGTTCGCCTCGGGTCAGCGTGATGTGCCCGCTGTGCGTCCAGCTGCGAAAGCGGTCGACCACGTAGGTGAGTCCCGAGGTGGTCTCGGTCAGGTACGGCGTGTCGATCTGCGCGATGTTGCCCAGCGCGACCACCTTCGACCCGGGACCCGCCCGCGTAATCAGCGTCTTCATCTGCTTGCTGGTGAGGTTCTGGGCCTCGTCCAGGATGATGTACCGGTTGAGGAACGTCCGCCCGCGCATGAAGTTCAGCGAGCGGATCTTGATCCGGCTGCGGATCACGTCGTTGGTCGCCGCCCGGCCCCAGTCGCCCGCGCTGTCGGACTTGGTCAACACCTCGAGGTTATCCATCAGCGCGCCCATCCAGGGCGTCATCTTCTCCTCCTCGGTGCCGGGCAGGAAGCCGATGTCCTCGCCGACCGGAATCGTGACCCGGGTCATGATGATCTCCCGGTAGGTGTTGTCCTCCAGCGTCTGCGCGAGACCGGCCGCCAGCGTCAGCAGGGTCTTGCCCGTTCCGGCGGCGCCGACCAGCGACACGAAGTCCACCTCGGGGTCCATCAGCAGGTTCAGCGCGAAATTCTGCTCACGGTTGCGGGCGTTGATGCCCCAGACGGTGTGCCGCGGGTGCATGTAGTCGTCGACCAGTTCGATCACCGCGGTCTCGGCGCGCTGGTCGATCTCGAGCACGATCGCCTGCACCGGGTTGTCGCCATCCCGGTACAGGAACTGGTTGGGCTGCCACTGCATCACCAGCGGGCCGGTCACCCGGTAGTAGGTGCGGCCGCTCTCCTGCCAGGACTCCATCTCGGCCCCATGCGACTCCCAGAAATCCGCGGGGAGTTCCGCCATGCCCGAGTACAGCAGGCTGACGTCGTCCAGCACCTGGTCGTTGAAATAGTCCTCCGCGTGCAAGCCCAGGACAGCCGCCTTGATCCGCAGGTTGATGTCCTTGGAAACCAGCGTGATGTGCGCGTCGGGGAGCTCCCCCCGCAGCGCGAGCGTGGTGGCCAGGATGGTGTTGTCGGGCGTGGACCCCGGAAGGCTCTCCGGCAGGTGCGCCGCCATCGCCCGGGTCTGGAAGAACAGTCTCCCGCTGGCCCCCAGCGGAGAATCCGCCAGCGACCGGGGTTGCAGCGGCAGACCCTGTGCGATCTGGGCGTGGGTCGCATCCTGCGTCAACTCGTCGATGAAGCGGCTGGCCTGCCGCACGCTGCGCGCAACCTCGGACACGCCCTTCTTGGACCGGTCCAGCTCTTCCAGTACCACCATCGGCAGGAAGATGTCGTGTTCCTGAAACCGGAACAGGGCGGTCGGATCGTGGATCAGCACGTTGGTGTCCAGCACCAGCAGCCGATTGGTCCGCAACTCCTTCTTCACCATGGCCGCTGTTCTCCGGTATGCCGGTGTGCACCCTGCTGCACCCCGCCACTGCATGAACCTCTGCCTCCCCTGCCTGCGGGGGAGGATTGGGGAGGGGGTGCGGCGCAGGCCCTCAACCCCGGGCCCTGTCCCGGGCGCGGGAGAGGGGGGACATGCGCGAGTGTCACGTCAAAGTGCGCGCACGGCATCAAGCACCTCGGCCACGTGACCGGGCACCTTTACCTTGCGCCACTCGCGCCGCAGCACGCCGTTTTCGTCGATCAGGAACGTCGAGCGCTCGATTCCCCTGACCTGCTTGCCGTACATGTTCTTCATCCGGATCACGTCGAACGCGTTGCAGAGCGCCTCTTCGGCGTCACTCAGCAGATCGAACGGCAAACTCTCCTTCGCACGGAACTTCTCGTGGCTGGCCACGCTGTCCCGCGAGACGCCGACGATCACCGCGTTCGCCGCCGAAAATTCCGCCTGCTGCGCGGCGAAATCGCGGCTCTCATTGGTGCAGCCTGGCGTCGCGTCCTTGGGATAGAAGTACAACACGAGCCGCCGGCCGGCGAAGTCACCCAGCCCGAGCGTCTGGTCGCCGGTGGCGGGCAGGCGGATATCGGTGGGAACCGGCTGGTCGATGGAAACACTCATTGCCACTACTCCTTGAGCGGGGGATGGGGAATCGGCCTGTGGGGTTGGACCGCTCAGCCCTTGATCGGATCCAGCACGCCATCCAGGTTGAGTTCGTCGCAGAAATCGAGGAAGTCGCCGCGCAGGCTGGCGAGGTGCTGTTCGGCGGGGATGTCGATCACCATGTTGGCCGCAAACATCCGGGTACCGGTCTGCTGCGCCCTGAACACGCGCGAATGGAGGTCGCGGATGTTCACGCCGCGGCTCGTGAAGAACCCGGCCAGCGCGTGCACGATCCCGACCTGATCCAGCGCCACCACGTCCACCGAGTAGGCCATCACCGGGGGAGCGGTCTCCTCGGGCTGTGCGCGGCGCGCGACCAGACTGAGCCCCGTGTCCGCCTCGAGTCTCGGCAACTGGCTCTCCAGCTTCCCGAGCGTCTTCCAGTTACCGCTGACGGCCATGCTCATGCAGCAGAAGCCGGCGAGCACGGACATGCGGCTGTCCTCGAGATTGCAGCCGGCGTCCATCACGCATCGGGACACCTGCTCGAGCAGACCCGGACGGTCCGGTCCGATCAGAATCACGACCAGGTGGGTGTTGGGTGTCGAACCCGGAAACTCAGGCATGTTGGTTCGGCAGCGAACGGGACAGGTGGGCAACATATCACCTTGAGCCCGCCGCGCAAACGATTTCCGTGCGATGGACCGGGACCCGCGGGCTCCCGCCGACTTGCGTTTCCATGCGCCCGCGCGAAGTCGACGAGGGTCTTCGCGCCAGGGTGCCCACCGGCTTGAACCCCCTGTTCCCCCACCGTTAGACTGGACCATTGCAGTAGCCGGAGAGGGCAATGTTTCAAGGCAGCATGGTCGCATTGGTCACACCAATGCGAACGGACGGCAGCATCGACATGGACGCCCTGGATCGCCTGCTGGAATGGCATTTGTCGGCAGGAACCGACGCCATCGTCGCCGTCGGAACCACCGGCGAATCCGCAACCCTGGATTTCGAGGAGCACTGCGCGGTCATCGCCCACACGGTGAAGCGCGTCGCCGGTCGCCGGCCAGTGATCGCCGGAACCGGGGCCAACGCGACGCGCGAGGCGATCCACCTGACCCAGTGCGCGAAGGACGCCGGAGCCGATGCCTGCCTGCTGGTAACGCCCTACTACAACAAACCCACGCAGCAGGGCCTGTACCTGCATTATCGGGCCATCGCGGAGGCGGTCGACATCCCCCAGATCCTGTATAACGTGCCCGGGCGCACGGCCGTCGACCTGCTTCCGGAAACGGTCGAGCGGCTCGCTGAAATCCCGAACATCGTGGGCCTGAAAGAGGCGCTGGGCAAGGCGGAACGGACGCGGGAACTGGTGGACCGGGTTGGCGGCCGGCTTGAACTCTACAGCGGGGACGACGCGACTGCACTCGATTTCCTGCTTGCCGGCGGCCAGGGGGTGATCTCAGTGACGGCGAACGTTGCCCCGGGCCCGATGCACGAGATGTGCATGGCCGCCCTCGATGGCGACGTGGCGCGGGCCCGAGAGATCAACGCGCGGCTGGACGGACTGCACCACGCGTTATTTCAGGAAGCCAACCCAATTCCGGTAAAATGGGCAGTGGCGCGCATGGGACTGATCCCGGACGGAATACGCCTGCCGCTTACACCCCTTTCCGAAACCTGTCATGCCGCCGTGCTGGACGCAATGCGCCAGGCCGGCATCGCGGCGGAAAACCGAACTTGATGAAGATGCACTGCTCCAACCGTTCCCTTATCGCCTTCGGCAGGAACC
>PULL01000059.1 GCA_003550945.1 Thioalkalivibrio sp.
ACGCTGTGGTCGCGCACGATCGTCGTCGGCGAAACCGAAATCCTGAGCCGGGTGAGCCTGCAGGACTTCCTGCTCGCGATCTTCCTCGGCGTGCTGTTCACCCTGGCCGCGCGCAACCTGCCGGGCCTGGTCGAGATTTTGCTCTCGCGCAGCACCCACATGGACGCAGCCGGCCGCTACACCGTGACCACGCTGCTGCGCTACGTGCTCGCGGTGGTCGCGGTGATCAGCGTGTTCTCTTTGCTGGGCCTGCGCTGGAGCGAACTGCAGTGGATGGTCGCAGCCCTGACGCTCGGTCTCGGCTTCGGTCTGCAGGAGGTGGTCGCGAACTTCGTCTCCGGCATCATCATGCTGTTCGAGCGCCCGGTGCGCGTCGGTGACACCATCACCATCGGCGAGTACAGCGGCACCGTCACCCGGATCCGCACCCGCGCAACGACAATCGTCGACTGGGACAACCGCGAGATCGTGGTGCCAAACAAGAACTTCATCACCGAACGTCTGATCAACTGGACGCTGTCCGACACCACCACGCGCCTGGTGATCCCGGTCGGCGTCAGCTACGACGCCGATGTGGACGAGGTGATGAACACGCTGCGCTCGATCGCCGAGAACCACCCCGCGGCACTGAAAGACCCGGCGCCGAGCGTGTTCTTCCTGAAGTTCGGCGATAGCGCCCTGAACTTCGAACTCCGCGTTTATGTGAGCACGCTGAAGGAACGCCTGGCCACCACCAGCGAACTCCACCAGACGATCATCCGGGAGTTCCGCAGCAAGGGAATCGAAATCGCCTACCCGCAAATGGATCTGCACATCCGGGACATGGCGCCGATGGCGCGCGCGGCCTCCGGCCAAGACGCACCGGAACCCGGTCCGGAGCCCAAGCCCGCAGGTTGAACGCTGCGGGAGGGGGAGTGGGAAGTGGGCTACTTCCCACTCCCCACCCGATCCGAGCCGACCTCAGTTAGCGACCGCCTGGCTGCGCCGCATGGTGTCGAGGCGGCGCACGAAGTCCTCCATCAGGATCCGGTACAGGGCCTCGCCGATGATCTTGTCCTCGATTCCGGCGTCGAGGTTCGGGTTGTCGTTGACCTCGATCACCATCACGCCCCGTTCGGTCATCTTCAGGTCCACCCCGTAAAGCCCGTCGCCGATCAGGTTCGCCGCCCGCACGGCCGTCCGCACCACCGCGGATGGGGCATCGGCCATGTCCACGGTCCGGAAGCCGCCGTGGCGGGGGCCGCCCTTCGCCTCGTGGTTCACGATCTGCCAGTGCTTGCGCGACATCAGGTACTGCGAGGCATAGATCGGCCGCTTGTTCAGCACGCCGATGCGCCAGTCGTACTCGGTGTACACGAACTCCTGCGCAAGGATCAGATCGCTTTCCTTCAGCAGCTTCTTCGCGATGGACTCGAGTTCCGAGCGGCTGCTGGCCTTGAATACCCCGCGCGAGAAGCTGCCGTCCGGGATCTTCAGCACCACCGGGTAGCCGATCAGTTCCTCCGCACGCAGGATGGTGTCGCGGTTCAGGATCACCGTTTTCGGCGTCGGCACCTTCTGCGCCGCCAGCCGTTCGGCGAGGTACACCTTGTTGGTGCAGCGGAGAATCGAGTTCGGATCGTCGATCACCACCATCCCCTCAGCCTCCGCCTTGCGCGCGAAGCGGTAAGTGTAGTGATCGATCCGCGTGGTCTCCCGGATGAACAGCGCATCGAACTCGGCGAGGCGTCCGAAGTCACGGGCCTGAATCAATTCCACGTCCACGCCGAGGGCGCGGCCTGCCCGCACGAAACGGTTCAGGGTCGGGGGACTGGATGGGGCAAGTTGCTCGTCGGGATTGTGCAGGATCGCCATGTCGTAGCGATGGCTCTTCGCACCGCGCGGACGCCGGAACGGCTTCTTCAGGTAGCCGTCCAGCGCACTGAAGAACTCCGACTCCTGCGACTCCGCCAGGGAATTCAGCGCGAACGGCTTCAGCGCGTGGATCTGCCACTGGCCCTGCAGGCGGAATTCCACCTTGAACATCGGGGCGGGGAACAGGCTGAACAGCTGCGCGGCGATCTCCTGCATCTCCTTCGGCGCGCACTGGCCGAAAAAGACGGTGAGCTCCAGCGCGATCGGCTGCAGTCCGGCCCGATTCCGGCTCAGCACGCGGGCCACCTTGCGGTCGATGTCCTCGGTATCGAGGCTGTAGATCGCCTTGCGCGACAGGTCCTGAAGCGTACGCACGCTCGGGATCACCCGGTGACCACGGGCCTCGGCCAGCAGCGATCCATAGTAGCCCTCGGACAGGTAGCGCTGGCTCCGGCAGAGGTTGATCACGCGCAGGTTCTGCGGATAGGCCTCGGAAGTGCCCTTCAGGTAGTCGTCGATCGCGGCGACGGGCAGGGAGGGGAAATGCGCCTTCCAGTCGGACTGTCGCTCGACAAGCAGCAAGTGTTCAGACATGGTCGCTCGCTCCCTGCATCTCGCGCGGACCCACGATCACCGCGGCCTGCAGCCCGGCCCGACCGTAACGAGCCATCCGCTCGAAATCACGCCTCAGGATCGGCATGTTCACGGAATCCACGGCCCGCTCACCCTCCTCGACATCGACCAGCGGGTCGTGCACGTAAACGAAGCGCTCGTCAAAACCGGTGACGGTCACCCAGTGCGGAAAACGCTCGGCGTAAATGCGCACACTGCTGATCAGCACCACCGGCACGCTGCCGGTGTTGAAACGGGCCTCCAGCGCCGCGACATTCACCGGCCCGTGGACGATCGGCACCCCAAGCAACTCCAGCTCCTCGACCATGTCCTCCTGCACCAATTGCATCACCCTTTTCTTGTCCTTGCTGCGAACCGAATCGAAGAACGCGACCCCCTTGTCGCGCACCAGCAGTTCCACCCCGTACCCGCGGCGTGCGGCCGCCAGCGCAAGCCCGTAGGGACCGCAGCCGCCGTGCCCCGAGGTCATGAAGATCGTGGTCGCCTCGCGCCAGACCCGCAGTTCCAGGCGCCGGTCGAGCCTGAGTTCGGGGTCCACCGCGCGCATCGCCATCATCAGCGCGGCCGGCCCGCAGGTGAAATCCAGCGTCTGCGCGTAGAAGGGCGCGCGCACCAGCGCCGGGTCAGGGCCGGGGGCCAGCGACTTCTGCAGCCGCAACGCACCCATGTGATCCTCGTAGTAGTCCTCGATGGTGCCGAACTCCCGGTAGCCCATGCCGCGGAAAAGCGCGAGGCTCGCGGCATTGTCCCGGCGCACCTCGAGACGCAGATCGGCACAGCCGTTCAGCGCCGCCTCCGCCTCGGCAGCCTGAACCAGCAGACGCCCAACCCCCTGGCCACGCGCTGCCCCGCTGACTGCAATCGAATAGAGGCGCGCGAGCGACGTGCCTCGACTGAACAGCAGCATCACGTACCCCAGCAGTCCCGATCCGGACGGATCCAGCGCGACCAGTGTCTGGGCGTGACCCCGGGTGAGCAGGTAGCGGAACTGCCTGCGCGAGATCCGGTCGCCGTGGAAAGACGCCTGTTCCAGTGCCAGCAACGCGTCGAGATCGGCGAGCGTTGCCGGACGGACCCGCGGTACGTCATCTGTTTCGGCCAGCGAACCCCGACCTCGGCCGATCCCGCCGTCGCGGTCGAGCCGGGTCACCGGGTGCCGTGCAATCGGGCCATTGGAAGCGGACACGGGACGGGCTGCACCTTGGAAGTCTGCGTCACTGGCCATTCTAGCCGATCGCGCGCCCCGCCTCGGGCGGTTGTCAGACGATGACCGCTACCCTGCGGTGACGCAAGAGCCGGCGCGGGGTAGCATTGTCCGCACGATGGCCGCCCTCCGGCAAAGATGATGGACAACGACCCGCAACAGATCGGACTGGACTGGTTCCGCGCCGCGGTGCCCTACGTGGCGGCCCACCGCGACCGGACCGTGGTGATCGCAATCGCCGGCGAGGCGGCGCTGGACCCCGAGTTCCCAACGCTGCTGCGCGACATCGCCCAGCTCCGCGCCCTGGGCTCGCGGGTCGTGCTGGTGCACGGAGCTCGGCCGCAGATCGAGGCCCGCCTGCGCGAGCGGGGGCTCGAGCCGCGGTACGCGGAGGGGCTGCGTGTCACCGACGCCGACGCGTTGGAGGCCGTCTGCGACGCGGTGGGGCGGTTGCGGGTCCAGATCGAGGGGCTGCTGACGCGCACCCTGGGCGGTCCCGGACCAGGCAAGGCGGGTGCCCGCCTGCGCGTCGCCAGCGGCAACTTCGTGATCGCGCGTCCCATGGGCGTGCGCAACGGCATCGATTTCCAGTACACCGGCGAAGTCCGGCGCGTGGACGCGGCGGGCATCCTGCGCCAGCTCGACGACGGCCAGATCGTTCTGCTGTCGCCGCTCGGCTACTCCCCGACCGGCGAGGTCTTCAATCTCTCCGGTGAGGACGTCGCCACCCAGGTCGCCGCGGCCATCCGGGCGGACAAGCTGGTCTTCCTGACCGAGGCCGGGCCATTGCGGGACCCGGACCAGCACACCCTGGCGCAATTGACCGTGCCGGCGGCGGAAAGGCTGCTCGCCGGTGGGCAGGAACTCCCGCAGGAACTCGCGAGCCACCTGCGCAGTGCCGTGGAGGTGTGCACGGTCCACGACCTGCGCGTGCACCTCGTGGACCGTCACGTCGACGGCGGGCTGCTGATCGAGTTGTTCTCGCGCAGGGGGGTCGGCACGCTGGTGAGCCGGGAACCGCTGGAACGGCTGCGGGGCGCCACGCTGGACGACGTGGGCGGAATCCTGGACCTGATCCAGCCACTGGAGAACGAGGGCATTCTGGTGCGCCGGACCCGCGAGCACCTGGAGCTGGAAATCGACTGCTTCCAGGTACTGGATGCCGACGGACTGATCATCGGCACTGCCGGACTGTACACGTTTCCCGAGACCGGCGCGGCCGAGATCGTCTGCCTCGCACTGCACCCGGACTACCGCGGAGGCGGGCGCGGCGATCAGCTGCTCGAGCACATGGAAGCTCTGGCGCTGAAGCGCGGCCACCGGCAGGTATTCGTGCTCACCACGCGCACCGCACAGTGGTTCCAGGAACGCGGCTACCACCCCGGAAGCGTGAACGACCTTCCGGCCTCGCGCCAGGCGCTGTACAACCAGGCGCGCAACTCCCGGATTTTCGTGAAGCAGCTCGCCTGACGCCGCATATCGCGGCCAAAGACCGCGATGGATCAGCCCCGGCGGCCGGGACGAAGGCGGTCGAGCCGCAAGCGCGACCGCTGGTCAAAAAGCCGCTTCGACGCGAGCCAGACTGCGCCCAGCGCGCCGAAACCCGTGCCGGCGGCGATCAGGAACATGATCAGGATCTGGTA
>PULL01000075.1 GCA_003550945.1 Thioalkalivibrio sp.
TGAGCTGCTGCCGATCCCGCCGCCACTGCCCCCGGCTGTTCGCGGCCAGCGTGAGCGGCCACAGGCCGACCTGCACCACCGCGTCGCCAGCGCTGTCGTAATGCCCGTCGGAACGCAGATGGGAGCGCGTACTCAGCTGCAGGTTCAGCCGGTTCTGTCCGACGGCGACCAGCTGCACCTGGGCCGGACAGGCCCAATGGCCCGCCAATTCCGGGGCTTCCGCCTGCGCCAACCCACTGAATGCCAGCAGCAGGCCGACGGCCGGACCCGCGCAGGCGCTTGCCATTCTCTTGATCAACGAAGTCGACCCGTGTGGTACAGCGTTGCGATGCAACCCCGCGGAGGGGGACCCACCGGCATTCTACACGCCGGGCCAAAACGCCGGAGGCTAGCCCGTCGCGACCCGTGCCGTCGGGGGCGAACGGTGGCGCTGGACGCGCCCGGTCCGGACGATGCGAATCACGGCTTCCGCCAGCGCGCCGGGGTCGTGCCGCACCGGCAGATCCCGCGTCGCCAGCGAGGTGGAGAAGACCCCGTTCACGGACCATCCGACTCGCTCGATGTCAGGCTCCACGACGGTTGCGCCCTCCTCATCGTAGGCAGCCTGGATCGACTCTCGGGGAATCGCGGTATTCACGATCGCCCAGTCCAGCCGTGCCCCGCCGGCGTAACGCTCGAATTCGCGCACGAAATCGGAAGCCCGGAAGCCGTCGGTCTCGCCCCGCTTCGTCATCAGGTTGCACACGAAGATCCGCGTGGCGGGAGATGCCGTCAGGGCCTCGGCCATGCCGTCCACCAGAAAGACCGGCAGGATGCTGGTGTACAGATCGCCCGGCCCGATCACGATCGCGTCGGCGTCGCGGATCGCGTGCAGTGCTCGCGGATTCGCCTGCACCTGCCCATCCAGGAATACCCGCTCGATGCGCGGCAGGGGGGCGGCTCTCTGGTCGATGTCCGCCTCGCCGTGGAGGATGCGCCCATCCGCCAGCTCGGCGCACAGATCCGCATGACCCAGCGTCACGGGAAGCACGTTGCCGCGGACCCGAAGAATCCGCGACAGCTGCTCCACGCACTGTTCCAGGTCGTCGCTGAGGCTGGTCAGCGCGGCCATGAACAGGTTGCCCACGCTGTGTCCGTTCAGGCTGGACGACCCGGCGAATCGATACTCGAGCGCCGCGCGGATCGATGCGGTTTCCTCCGAGACCTCCCCCAACGCCAGCAGGCAGCGCCGAAGGTCACCGAACGGCGGCAGGCCATACTCGCGCCGCAGCAGCCCGGTGCTGCCACCACTGTCGAACATGGTGACGATCGCTGTAAGGTTTGGCGTGTGTGCCTTCAGCCCCTCGAGGATCGTCGAGGTTCCGGTGCCGCCGCCGATGGCCACGATCTTCGGCCCATCCCCTCTCGAAGCCCACTGTTCCATACGATCCCCCAAGTCCCGCGGCAGCACGGATCCCGCTCGCAACCCCTGCCCGCTCCGGCGTCGTCTCCGCGAAGTCCGAACGACCGCGCGGCCAGCACTGCAGCGACCCAGCCGCCGGGTGGCTGAACGCAAGAGGATCGCAGCCGGACGCGACCCTACGGCGCGTGCTCGGCCACGGTTCCGCTGCTACCGCGACCCGCGCCGTGCATCAAACAGGCAAGCATGCTCCGTGCCAGCCAGAACCGCGCCGCCACACGGCATCCACACACCGGCGGAAGACAGAAAAACGGCAATCCTGGTCGCCAGACTGACAGGAATGGGCAGCCTCCCTGGATCGAGCCTGGCCAACCCAGTGCACCCTTGAGATTGCAGCGCGATGCGCGGGAGCGTGCTCAGTGGCGGAAATGCACGAACAGCCGGCCGTGGTTCTTGGCGTCCTTCTCCACCCGGTGGTAGCGCGCCTTGATGTCCGGGCGCTGCAGGAAGCGCAGCACGCGCTTCTTCAACTGGCCGCTGCCCTTGCCGTGAATGATCTCCACGGTTGGAATCCGCTTCTCGCAGGCGTCACGGATTGCGCCTTCGAGGGCGGCGTCGATCTTCCGCCCGTGGCGGAAGCATTCGTGCAGGTCAATCGAAATACGGGCCACGACAGCCCGTACGTTACCGGATCCTCACGACCCGTGCATCGGGGCCCCGGATTGCTTCACAGGCCCCTGCGGCGGTGACACGGCCGGCAATACCGGCGCCCAACTGCAAGGCCGCCTGCGATATGCCAGCGGGTGCGACGCGTTCAAGGCTCCTGCGCCGCAGACACCGATTGCAGTTCCAGCCGACGGCCCCGTTCCGGGTGCCAAGTGAACCGTCCCTCGACCACAACCGACTCGCCGACCCGGTCGGCAACCGCGGTGCCTGGGCGCAGCGCCAGACGATTGCGCGGCGTCGTTTCGATCCAGTAGTGCTCCGGATCCTCGAGCCCCTGCACGGTGCCCCGGGTGCGCACCCGCTCACCGTCGAACGTGGCCGGGGCCCCGGCCAACTGGTCCAGCGTCACCTCGGAGACACGCTCCTCCGCACATCCCGCCAGCGTCACGATCAGCAGCAGGCACACGCCCGCTGACGATGACGCTATGCGCAAACGCCCCATCCAGCTATTGCACCGGGCGAGACCAGATGTCCTTGGGATCGTGACGCCGCAGAATTTCCTCGGCGTTGGCCTGCACAGAGTCCGGGACCATCACCTTGACCTGCAGATTCTCCTCGTCCAGGAACACTTTCTCGCGATCAAAGCCGTCGGCCACCAGATCTTCCAGCGCATTCCGGCCCGCGTCGAGATTCGCAAAGACAGCCGTTACCGTCTGGGTCATCACCATCACCTCCGTGCAACGATTCCAACAGAAACGCACCACGCGCTCCAGCGCATACCATGAACATAGCCCTCCCGCCCCCTCCCCGCCAGCCACTCCGGGGTCGGACCAAGCCAACCCACTGTAATTTCGAGAAAAATAGGCTTTTTTGAGGTGAAAATCGGCCTTGGAGCCCCGATTTCGGCCCCAAAAACACCGCTTCAAGCGACCGGGGCCCGACAGCCGCCCTCCAGGCATACGCCCCAAGCCATGCCGCTGGCCGCCCGCCCTGCCCCCTGCTACCCTCCCCCACGTTCACACTGGGAAAACGCTGGGGGCCACCGCAGATGTCGAACCGGACGATCGGCCTGGACGATGCGCTGTACCGCTACCTGCTGGATGCGTCGCTGCGCGAGCATCCCCTGCTCACCGAGTTGCGCGCACAGACCGCAACCATGCCCGAGGCCCATTACCAGATCGCGCCGGAACAGGGGCAGTTCATGGCCTTTCTGGCGCGCGCCATCGGAGCCCGCCGGTATCTCGAGGTCGGGACCTTCACCGGCTACAGCGCCCTCGCAATCGCCCTCGCGCTCCCAGCGGATGGCGAGGTGATCGCCTGCGACGTCAGCCGGGAGTGGACCGACATCGCCCGAGGCTACTGGCAGCGTGCTGGCGTCGAAGCGCGCATCCGGCTAGAACTGCGGCCCGCGCTGGACACTCTGCGCGATCTGCGCGCCGGCGGCGAAGAGCAGAGCTTCGACCTGGCCTTCATCGATGCCGACAAGACGGGATATCCCGAGTACTACGAGCAATGCCTCGCGCTGCTGCGGCCGGGCGGCATCGTGATGGTGGACAACACGCTGTGGTCCGGCAGCGTCGCGGATTCAGCCGACCGCTCTGCCGATACCGAGGCGATCCGGGCGTTCAACCGCCAACTGCAAGGCGATCCGCGAGTGGACCTCTCGCTCGTTCCGATCGGCGACGGGCTGACGCTCGCGCGCAAGAGACCTGAAACGGGGTTCTCGCAGGGGGCCGGCGCGAGCTGATCCGGGATTCCCGCCGCGGCCGCCGCGCGCGCCCGCAGGCGATGGGGCCATCCGTCCGGCCTGCCCGGACTTCCGAACCCGAGGAATCTACCGCGCCAGCAGCTCGTCGGCCAACTCGTGCGCGCGGCGCAGCCGTTCGGCGAGGTCGTCACGTCTCTGGAGCCTCGCCAGATCCTCCTCCACCTGGCGGGCGGCGAGCTCCCGCTGCACGCGCTCCCGCTCCTTCTGCGCCAGATAACGCTCCAACTCGAGTCGTGCGGCGGGCGCGCTCAGGCTGTCCTGGAACCCCGGGGGATGCATGTGAAACACGGTGAAGAAATAGTGGGCGATAGGTAACCTGACCACCGTCTTGGTCAGGTCATAGACCTTGGTTCCGCCGTGCTTCCTGCGCACGTCGATGCGCTGCCGGACCACCTCCGCCTCGGCCCGGAAGAAGTTGTAGATGTCCGTCGAGTTGCCTTCGAGGAGCAGGGTGTAGCGCTGCCCCAGAACGTCCTCGGGCGCGTAGTGCAGCAGATGGCAAAACGCGTGGTTGACGTACAGCAGCTTCATGTCACGGCCGACGATGCCAGCCGGATGATCGTCGTTCTTGAGCACCGCACGCGCGGTGTTGATCGCCGAATCCTTGGCCGATTTCTTCAGGTGTCCAACCAGCCCCTTCAGCTGCTCGATCTCCTGACGCAGCGCATCCGCCTCGCGCTCAGCACCCGGCTCGTCCTGCCCCACTCCGCGCAGATCCCCCACAAACATCCCCGCCCCAGATGTGTGCACCGCAGCATACCACAACCGCACCCCGTAACGCCGGGGTCGGACCAAGCCAACCCATTGAATCAAATGGAATCACCTACCTGTTTCGGCTGCGTTTTGGGGCTTGCAAGCCCATTTCTGACCGCAAAAACGCCACCCCAGAAGTCCACCGGTCCGGCCGTCCGAAAACGCGTCGCAATCTCGGTGCACCACCCGGCCCAGCGTTAGAACCACCTTTTTGACCCTAAAAACGGGCGCTCAAGGCCAGAAAAGGGCCAAAATCCGCATCCGATTCACTTTATTTTCAATCGCTTATCTTGGTCCGACCCCGGAAGGCCAGTCCATGGCTTCGACCAGGCGCTCTTAGCCAGCCCTTGGGGTCGGACCAGAATAACTAACTGTTTTCGCGAGACAATAGGGCTTTCTTCGGCCCCAAAATCACCCTTATCCGGGTGTTTTCGCCCCAAGAAACGCCCCGCTAAGGGCACTGGGCCCGAGAACGCAATCACGGGGCACAAGTCACCCCGCCGCTCGATGACCACCGGGCCCACCGGAGTTCGGCGGAACCCAGATATTGCGAAACGGCTGGTGAGCGCGCTCAGGGATCTCCTTCGAAAAACGAAGTTCGACGCCGTTTCCCGTCCGTACACCGAGGATTCTGCCCACTTGCACGCGATACATGCGAGCCACATCGCTACACCCGCGCACGAACGCGGCTGGGGGGTCGCCGCGCCGCACCCGTGCCTGCCCGCCGTCCAGATCGATGATGAAA
>PULL01000158.1 GCA_003550945.1 Thioalkalivibrio sp.
AGCGGCTGCTTGACTCGGCGCTGGCAGAGTCTGCGGAACTCGCGGTGGCTCACGACGGGACACGCCTGCAACCGGTATTTGCGCTGCTCCACCGCTCCCTGCTGGCACCGCTTCGGACCTACCTCGAGGCCGGGGGACACAAGGTCGACGCGTGGTATGCACAGCACCGGATGGCCACAACGGATCTTTCGGACCATCCGGAGGCCTTTGCGAACATCAACACGCCGGAAGATCATGCCGCGCTGGAGAGTGAGATCCTTCGGGGACGCTTGGCGTGAAAGTCGCGCATTCTCCCCTCTCCCGCTTGCGGGACAAGTCCGCCGGGAGCGGATTTCGAACCGCCGCAGGCGGACCCGAAGGGCGGAGGGCAGGATGCCCGGAGTAATGGGGCCGGGGGGCCGGGGGGGCCCGGGGCCAGCGCCGCACCCCCTCCCCAACCGTCCCCCGCAAGCGGGGGAGGGAGAGTTCAATGGTCGGGGGGGTAGCTTTACCTTGACAGTTCGCGCGGCGCCCAGCAGTCGCCGAGTGCAGCCGCCTACGGGGTGGCTTTTGCTTCGGTGGCGGGGGCGCCCGCCGAGCGGTCGCGGGCGAGGTACAGGTACACCGCCGGAACCACGAAGAGCGTGAACAGCGTGCCGATGGTCATGCCGCTGGCGATCACCAGGCCCATCGCGAAGCGGGAGCCCGCACCCGCACCCGTGGCGAGCAGCAGCGGCACCATCGCGATCACGGTGGCCGCGGTCGTCATCAGGATGGGCCGGAGGCGCAGGCTCGCGGCCTCCTCGATCGCCTCACGCATCGACCGCCCCTGCATCTGCAGCTGGTTCGCGAATTCGACGATCAGAATGCCGTGCTTCGCGATCAGGCCGATCAGCGTGACCAACCCCACCTGCGTGTAAATGTTCAGCGAGGTGAACCCGAGGCTGATGAAGACCAGCGCGCCGGCAATCGACATCGGCACGGTCATCAGCATGATCAGCGGGTCGCGGAACGATTCGAACTGCGCGGCCAGAACCAGGTAGATCACTACCAGCGCAAAGAAGAAGGTGACTGCGAACTGCGCCCCCTCCGCCTTCAGCTGGCGGGACTGGCCCGCGTAGTCCACCGTATACCCCGCGGGCAGCACTTCGGCCGCGATCCCGTCGAGCAGGTCGAGCGCCTCGCCGAGGGTGACACCCGGCCGCGGCACTCCCGACAGCGTGACTGCATTCAGTTGCTGGAAGCGCTGCAGGCGCCGCGGAACCACCGTCTCTTCCAGTGTCACGATGTTGGACAAGGGTACGGGTTCGCCATCCCGAGTCCGAGTATAGAGCTCGGCCAACTGGTCCGGGTTCAGACGCTCGGTACGCTGCACCTGGGGAATCACCCGGTAGCTGCGGCCGTCCATTGCAAAGCGCCCGGTAAACGCACCCGCCAGCAACGGCGCGAGGTCGGCATTCAGCGTCGCCATGTCGATTCCCATCTGGGCCGCCTTGTCGCGGTCGATTTTCAGATCGACGCGCGGCTTGTCGAAGTCCAGGTCGGAATCCATGAAGATGAAACGCCCGCTGGCCATCGCGCGGCCGATGATTTCGTCGGCCAGTTCTCCCAGATTCTCGATCGGTCCGGTCGAACCGATCACCATGCTGACCGGGGCGCCACCGCCGGGGCTCGGCAGCGACGGAGGTTCGATCGCGAAGATGCTCAGCGCCGGGATCTGGTCCAGGCGCGGCTGCAGGTCCTGCTCCAGGATTTCGCTGGTTCTGCGCGTGCGTTCGTCCCAGGGCGCCATCACGAAACCGCCGATCGCCTCGTTCGTCGCAGGCGTGGCCCCGCCGCCGAAACCGTTCACGATGAAGGTGTTGCGCAGCTCCGGAATCTCGCCCATGAAGCCGTCGATCAGCCTCGTGTTGCGTTCCAGCTGATCCAGCGCGAGGTAGGCGTCTCCCTCCATGATCGAGAACACGAAGCCCTGGTCCTCCGGGGGCTCCAGCTCGGTGTTGCTGGTGACGAACAGAAAGTAGCAGGACACCAGCACGATCAATCCGAACACCAGCGTGGTGAAGCGCTCTTCCAGCGCCCCGTGCAGGCGCCGGCGATAACGGGCCTGCAACCCCGAGAAGCGGGCGTCCAGCCAGGCCTCCAGACGCCCCCCAGGCCGCCCTTTCTCGTGTCCGCGCAGGATTTTCGAGCACATCATCGGCGATAGCGTCAGCGCCACCACCCCGGAGATCAGCACCGCGCCCGCAAGCGTGAACGCGAATTCCACGAACAGGGTCCCGGTCAATCCGCCGACGAAACCGATCGGCAGAAACACCGCAATCAGCGTGGTGGACATCGCAACAATCGGCCACGCCAGTTCCCGGGCACCCTGGATCGCGGCGTCGAAAGGTCGCATGCCCTCCTCGATGTGCCGGTGCACGTTCTCCACCATGATGATTGCGTCATCGACCACGATCCCGATCGCCAGCACCATCGCCAGCAGCGTCAGCAGGTTGATCGAGAAGCCCATCAGCAGCATCAGCATGAAGGTGCCGACCAGCGCGAGCGGGATCGCGACCGCCGGGATCACCACGCTGCGCAGGGACCCGAGGAAGAGGTAGATCACGATCAGCACGATCCCCAGCGCGAGCCCGATGGTGAGGATCACCTCCCGGATCGCGCTTTCGATGTAATCCGTGGAGTCGTAGACGATTTCCGCATGCAGACCCTCGGGAAGCTGGGGCAGCACGCGGTTGTGGAAGGCCTCGCGCACGTCGGCGATCACGTCCAGCGCGTTGGCGTCCGGAGCCAGCTCGATGCCGATGAACGTGGCGGTCTGTGCGTTGAAGCGCACGGAGACGTCGTAGCTCTCTGACCCCAGCTCTACAGTGGCGATGTCCTCGAGGCGCACCAGCGCGCCATCGTCTTCGCGCACGATCAGTTGCTCGAATTCCTCCGGGCGCGAAAGGTCCGTCCCGGCGGTCAGATCGACGGTGACGAGTTGCCCACGGGTGCGCCCTACCGCCGCCAGCACGTTGTTGGCCTGCAACGCGGCGCGCACGTCGCGACCGGTGACACCGTGGGCAGCCATGCGGTCGGCGTCCAGCCAGATGCGCATCGCGAAGGTTTCGCCACCCAGGATCTCCGCGCGCTGCACGCCCGTGATCGTCGACAGCTCCGGCTCCACCACCCGGGTCAGGTAGTCGGTGATCTGGTTGTTTGCGAGCCGGTCGGAAAAGAACGAGAGGTACATCGCGGCAATGCTCTCGCCGACCGACAGCTCCAGCACCGGCTCCTCGGCCTCGACCGGCAGGTCGCCGCGGACCTTGTTGACCTGAGCCGCGATCTGGGTCAAGGCCTCGTTCGGGTCGTGGTCCAGCCGCAGGTAGGCCTGGATCACGCTGATGCCCGGGACGCTGGTCGAGACCAGGTAGTCGATGCCCTCGGCCGCCGCCACCTCGCGTTCCAGTGGCGTGGTCACGAAGCCCTGGATCAGATCAGCGTCCGCCCCGATGTAAGCGGTGCTAACCGTGACCACCGCATTCTGGATTTCCGGAAACTGCCGAACGTTCAGGTCAAAGACCGCGCGCATCCCCAGCAGCAGAATGAACAGGCTGACCACGGTGGCCAGCACGGGCTTGTGGATGAAGATGTCAGTAAAGCGCATGGCGGGGTTTCCGATCGCCGCCGGTCTCAGGCGTTGCCCGGACGCGGATCCGGATCCTCGCTGGGCTGCGCGTCCTCGGTGATCTCGACCGGCGTTTCGTTCTGCAGCTTCAGCAGGCCGCTGCTGGCGACCCGCTCGCCCTCCTCCAGTCCGTCGCGAATGCGGATCAGGTCGCCGCGACGCTCGCCCGTGTGCACGAAGCGCTCGCGCACCCGAAGCTGCCCGTCATCGTCCTCGTAGAGCACGAACACGGAGTTGCCGAACGGGTTGAAGCGGATCGCCGTCTGCGGCAACACGATCACCGCCTCGGGCTCTCCGGTCGCCAGCGTCACCCGGGCGAACTGCCCCGCGCGCAGCCGCCGCTCGGGATTGGCCAGGATGGCCTGCACTTCGAAACTGCGCGAATCGGTCCGTACCCGGGGTTCGATCGCGGAAATGCGGCCCTCGAAAGTCTCGGCAAACGCGTCGACCCGCAGCTGCACCGGCTGCCCCGTGCGTACCTGGCCCAGCCGGCCCTCGGCCAGCGTGAAGTTAACGTAAATCGGATCGACCGACTCGAGGGTTACGATGGGGTCTCCGGGCGACACGAACTGGCCGAGGTTCACGCGGCGGATGCCGAGCACGCCGTCGAATGGCGCGCGCAGGCTCCGCTGGTTGATGCGCGCCTGCTGCGCCGCAACCGCCGCCCTGGCCTGTTCCAGTTCGCTGCGGCGGCGCTGCAACTCCGCCTCGGAGATGTTCTGCTCCTCGGCCAGCCGGCGCGCCCGCTGCCACTCCTGCTCGGCAAGCCGTGCGGCCGCCTCGAGGCTGACCAGCTCCGCCCGGTCGGTTTCGGTGTCCAGCCGCAACAGCGGGGTTCCCTCGATCACCTCGCTTCCCGGCTGAAACAGGATTTCGCGGACGATGCCTCCGACTTCGGTGCTGAGGGTGGCACCCTGCACGGCCTCCAGGCTGCCGATCGCCCGGATCTCCGGCGTCCACTGGTCGATTCGCGCCGACGTGGCCGTGATGGTTGCGGTCGGGACCGGCATCGCGTCGAAGAACGCATCGATCTCGGCGTCAATGAAGGCCTTGAACCCGAAGATCCCGCCGAACACCACGGTCACGGCGAACAGCATCAGGAAAAAACGTCGGGTCATCGGAGGCTCGGGAGGGTGTGGCGGGCTCAACGCAACGTCGCGCAAGAAGGAGGCCAGCCGCGAAACAGCACGGCGCTCGGCGCAGTTGCGTTCCTCGGCCATCATGCCGGAACGGCAGTAACAATGCAGCCCTGAGGCTGGCAGCCCTGTCGCGAATGAGGTTTCCCGGCACCGGGTTGCCGACAGGGCTTGTCCCGCCAGGGGCGGCCATCGGAGGAGCGGTTAGCGTGAAAATACAGCCACAGAAGCACACGAAAGGCACGGAAAAGGGTCAAAGGGCGTTATTAGCCACGGATGGACACGGATACACACGGATAAGGTTTCAATCAAAAAACATCCGTGTCCATCCGTGTGTATCCGTGGCTCGAATTTTCATCCTTCGGGGCGACCCCCGCAGGGTCATGATCGTTAAGTGCTCGAAAGAATTCTGCTGTAGAGCTGCCATGATCCTCAACAGCCCTCTTTATGCACTATCCTGTGCAGCAGAAGCGTTGAGATCCGCGTCGCGAGGGTTCGATGTTGCTGCGAATGCTGAAAAGACAAGCCATCGGCATTGGGA
>PULL01000262.1 GCA_003550945.1 Thioalkalivibrio sp.
AGGGGCAGGCGGCCACCACTGGCGCCTATGCCCAGACCTGGAGGTGAGCCAATGGGAGGCACCCCGATGCAGCTGACCGTGGGCCCCAACCCGTTCTTCTGGGACGCCGCCAGCTGGCGAGATTTCTACGCCCGCCTTGCCGACGATCCGACGATCGGGCACCACTTCGCGCGCATCGAGGACCACGAGGGACATCTGCGCCGGGTCTGTGACTTCTGGTTCCTGAGCCTGGGCGGAAGGCTCGAGCGTCCGCCGCAGTTCGACATGGTCGGCCGGCATCGCCCGCTGCAGTTGTCGCACGCCGAGGTGGACATCTGGCTTGCCCACTTCCGTGCGGTGACCAGCGCCCGGCTCGAAGCCGCTGCCGCCGTCGAGTGGCAGCGGCTGGCCGACGGGATCGCGGCCCGGCTGCGCCAGGAGGTCGTGACGGACTGACCGCGTGGGCGGCCGGTCTCAGAGGCAGGTCTGCACGGTGTAGCCGGGGGCGTCGCAGAATTCGTTCGTCGCGAGCTGCACCGGGCCGTACAGGCCGAGTTGCGCCAGGTGCGTCTCGCGCGCCTGCGCGAGCCGGTCCTGCGGGGTAACCGGGAACAGCAGCGTGTTCAGCGACGGCGGCGTGACGCCCAGCCGCACGGCGTAGATCACGCGGTAGGCGAACACCCGCTGCACGTAGTCGCGCGTCTCGTGGAACGGGATCAGTTCGGCCCAGATGTCCGGATCGATCTGTCCGTTCTGCGGCAGCCAGCTGCGCACCCGGTGCGCGCCGGCATTGTAGGCCGCGGTGGAGAGCATGCTGTGGCCACCGAAATTGTCGAGGTTCCGGCGCAGGTAGTAGGTACCGAGGCGCGTGTTGTTGGCCGGGTTCAGGATGTCGTTGTTGTTGCGGATCTGGACCCCGGCCGCGTTGGCCACCGCGCGGCCGGTGGCAGGCATGATCTGCATGATGCCGAGCGCCCCGGCACTCGAGCGCACGTCGTGCAGGAACGCGCTCTCCTGCCGGGCGACGGCCATCGCCCAGGCCGGGTCGATCTGCTGGTACTCGGCACCTTCGAGGATCAGGTCGGTGAAGGCCAGCGGAAAGCGCAGGTCGATGTCGCCCCAGTTGCGTGCGCGCGCGACGGTGAAGATCGCCCGGTCGTGCCAGCCCCAGTCGGCGAACAGGCGCGCGGCCGCCTGCTGTTCCGGTGGCGACAGGTCGTTGATCATGTGCGTCCACTCGCGCCGCGCCTCGGTGAAGCGCTCGAGCAGCACCAGCTCGCGCATGCGCTGCATGGCTGGAATTCGGGCGACCTGCTGTTTCAGCTCCGCCGGGACCGCAAGCGGCTCGTGGCCGATACGGTAGGGTTGTCCCAGCCGGTCCGCGGCCAGGAAGCCGTGAAAGTTGCGCTCACGCGCTGCCCAGCGATAGGCGCGCTGCGCCTCCTCCGCGCGCCCAGCCTGTTCCAGCGCCCGGGCCCGCCAGTACTGCCACTGTGCGTCGGTGGCGGTCTCCGGGCTCATGCCGTCGACCGCTGCGATTACCGTGTCCCAGTCCCGGTCGCGCAGTGCGGAGCGCAGCTGCCACTGGCGCAGCTGGTCGTCGAAGACCGCATCCGGAAGCGAGGCCATGAACGGGAGCGCCTCCGGCATCGCGCGGACCGCGAGCCGCAGTGCCAGCGCGTGCTGCACCCGTGCCTGCTGCTCCGCATCCAGCCCCAGGCGGTGCCCGTGCCCGTTCCAGGCGGACAGCGCATCCTCAGGGCTGCGCCGGATCAGGCGCAGGAAGCCGCGCTCCAGCATGTGCCCGGCGGCGTGGTGATCCCCGGCGTGGAAGCCCGCGCGGGTGACGCGTTCCGGGTTGGCTTCCAGTTCCAGCCAGCGATCCGCCCAGGGGCGGTCCGCCGCGGACAGGTAGCGGCGCAGGTAGCGCGCCAGACCGGTCTGATCCGCCTCCATCGCCAGTTCCAGCCGCTGCCAGGCCAGCTCGGTGCTCAGCCGGCCGTCGGCACGCCAGGCGTTGAACACCGGGTCGCAGGCATTCGGCTGGGAACGGCCGTGCAGCCAGATGGACTCCACGTCGGCCAGTGCCCGTTCGCGCTGGCCGGTCTCGAGCAGCGCCTGCTTGTGGAAGCAGGTGAGTTCGGTGGACAGCGGGCCCTCGTAGGCGGCGAAACGCAGGAATGCCTGCCAGCGCTTCTCCTTGGCGAGATGGTCGAGGTAGCTGTTGCGCAGCAGGCGGGCCAGCGGGCCGTCGCCGTAGGCGTCCAGGAACGCCGCGACGTCGTCCGGATCCGCGGCGCTCAGGTTGCGCGCGAGGCGGCGGTAATCGAGGTACTGCAGCAGCGGGTAGCCGGTGAGCACCTGCCGGGTGGTCTCGAAGGCGCGGTCGTCGTTGTTGCGCAGCGCCCGCTCGGCGAGCAGAAACAGCGCGCGTTCGAAGCTGAAGCCGCTGTCCGGGACGTCCGGTCGGGCGTGGACGGTGCTGGCGAGCACGAGACAAAGGACTCCGCAGGCCATGGTGCCAAAGCGCATCTCACCGACTCCTTCCCGGGGGTGTAAGGTCAATGTTCTCTATGTTCCTTAACAATGGCGGCTACTGCAATGGCAACATGAGGAATTTTTTCGAATCCTCGATGCGGCTACGCGTCGATTTGCAGAAAGTGTCCCGGCGGTATGCCGTCGATGGTCCAGGAGGCGACACGGTAGCGGACCAGGCGCAGGGTCGGGTGGCCGACCGCCGCGGTCATGCGCCGGACCTGCCGGTTGCGGCCCTCGGTGAGGGTGAGCGCGAGCCAGCGGGTGGGGATGTGGCGGCGTACACGCACCGGCGGATCGCGGGGCCAGATCTCGGGCGGATCCATCGGGTCGACGCGGGCCGGACGCGTCGGGCCGTCGCGCAGTTCGACACCTTCCCGCAGAGTCTGCAAGGCCTCGTCTCCGGGGATGCCCTCGACCTGGACCCAGTAGGTCTTGCTGGTGTGGTGCCGGGGATCGCTGAGCCGGGCCTGCAGGCGTCCATCGTCGGTGAGCACCACCAGGCCCTCGCTGTCGCGGTCGAGCCGTCCCGCCGCGTGCACCCGCGGGATCGGGATATAGTCGGCGAGTGTGGGCCGGCCCCCGGGGTCGGTGAACTGGGTGAGCACCCCCCAGGGCTTGTTGAACAGCAGGATTCGGGCCACGTCAGTCGCAGTGCGCGGTGACCTTCTCGGCGAAGTGGCGGCCCAGGTCGGCCTCGCCGGTCTGGGTGAAGTCCAGTGCCAGCGCGCGGGCGACGATCGCCGGGTCGGGCCGGGGCTTCAGGATGTCCATGCGGCACGGGCCCGTGCTCAGCTCGAGCCGGGGCGGCGATTCGGGATCGTGCAGGATCTCGATGAAGTAGGTCGGGTCGTAGACCGCGTAGCGCAGCGTGCGGCTGCGGGGATCCACGGCCTCGTCCAGCAGCAGCCGGAAGCGGAAATGCAGTTGGCGTCTCTCCATCGCCATGGTCGCGGACCCTTCGGGTTGCCCGAGAACCCGGCGGTCGTCCGCATGCAGCTCGGTGTACCAGTCGTATTCCGCGAGGTTGTCGAGGATCTCGGACGCGAGGTTGGCGAGTTTCTCCTCGGGGGTTGCGCCTTCGAACTGCTCCATCGCGTCTTCGTAGAGGTAGCGGCTGTAGGTGGGGTCGATGATCCAGGTCTGGCGCAGCGCGATCACGCGGTCGGACGCGTCGGTCTCGAGCTCGATGTCGATATCGATCCACGCATGCGGATGCGCCAGCGCCGTACCGGGCAACACCAGCCACAGGAGGCCGGCGAGCAGCGTCGCGACGGCGGCTGCCCGCCAGGCGGACCGCGGGGCGCGCGCAGGACCTCGGCCGAGGGTCATGGGTGAGGCTCCTGTGGATCGCCTGCGGCAAGGTCCGTGGCGATGTCCAGCAGTCGCGACCGGTAGGCTCTCGCGACGCCGAGTGCGTCGAGGCGTTCGCGTGCATCCGGCAGCGGGCCGCGCGGCAGAAGGCCGGCAGCGTCCGGCAATCCAGGTACGGCGGTAACCAGGCCGGTGAGCTGCCGTGCAAGCCGCAGCGCCGCGCCGCCGGCCGCCACTTGTTCCGCAACACGCGCCGCGCCCCGAATCCGACAGCGCCGGATGCACTCGGGATCGGCCAGTATCGCCTCCAGATCCCCGCACTGGCGCAGCATGCGCGCGGCGGTCGCCGGCCCGACGCCCGCGAGCCCGGGAACGTTGTCGCTGCGGTCGCCCGCGAGGGCCAGCATGTCGGCGACCTGCTCCGGACGGATGCGCAGCCGGCGCTCGATGTCGTGGCGCGTGGCGCGGGTCCCCCGCTCCGGATCGCGAAGCAGGTCTTCGTCGCCGAGGATCACCTGCGCGAGGTCCTTGTCCGCGCTCATCACCTGCACGCGCTGGCCCCGGTTGCGGGCCGCGGCGGCCAGGCTTGCAATCAGGTCGTCGGCCTCGAAGTCGTGGTGGGCGAGCTGCGCCAGGCCGAGGCAGTCGAGGAGTTCGCGGATGCGCTGGAACTGCTCGCGCAGCGCTTCGGGTGCCGGTGGCCGGTGAGCCTTGTACGCGGGATACAACCGGTGGCGGAATCCGGTGCGCAGGCTGGCGTCGAAGGCGAAGGCCAGCGGGCCCTGCGGGACTTCCGGCAGCCACTGGCAGAGCGAGTGCACGAAGCCGTGCACCGCACCGCCGGGCCGACCCCAGGTGTCCGGCTGCTCGCCCCGGGAAAACCAGGCCCGGAACACGAAGATGCTGCTGTCGACCAGTGTCGCGGTCCCACGCCCATCGGGCGCGTGGTGCGTCGCGGGCGGCGGCGGGATGCTGGCGGCGGCGCTCTGGGTCACTGCAACGGTGCGGTGTCGGCGCCGATGGTCGCGGTCGTGTTCATGGGCAGTGTCCACTCCGTCGTCGGTGCAGCCGGGTCGCTCTCTGGCGTCAGATCCGGGCCACGCCGCTGTCGCGCGCTGCCTGCGCCACCGCGGCGGGGATGGCTTCGATCAGGCGCGGGTCGAACGGCGTCGGCAGGATGTAGTCGGGTCCGAAGGCCAGCTCCCCCTTTCCGTACGCTTCGAGCACGCTTTTCGGCACCGGTTCCCGTGCCAGTTGTGCGAGCGCGTGCACCGCGGCCACGTGCATCGCGTCGGTGATGTGCCGGGCCCGCACGTCCAGCGCACCGCGGAAGATGAACGGGAAGCCGAGCACGTTGTTCACCTGGTTTGGGTAGTCGGAACGCCCGGTGGCCATGATCAGGTCCTTGCGCGTCGCGTGGGCGAGTTCCGGCATGATCTCGGGGTCTGGATTGGACAGCGCGAACACCACCGGGCGGGGCGCCATCGAGCGGAGCA
>PULL01000065.1 GCA_003550945.1 Thioalkalivibrio sp.
ATCCGGCGTGCGATCGATCAGGTGGCCGATCACCGCCATCTTCGCCGAGAGGTCGTGGGCATCGAGGTCATCGAAATGCAGGTCGACGGCCCGCTCCATCAGGATGCCCAGCCCCAGGAGCAGGATGATCGCGAGCAGTGCGAACAGCAGTGCCATCCTTGCGGTCAGCGACAGCGAGGAACGGTCTTGCCCCGGTCGGATTCCGCCGGCCGACGGCCTACGCGTCATGGGTGGCCCGGCGCCTCGAGCACGTAACCCATTCCGCGGACGGTGCGGATCAGCTTCGGCTCGAACGGCTCGTCGACCTTCGCGCGCAGCCTGCGTACCGCGACTTCGATCACGTTGGTGTCGCTGTCGAAGTTCATGTCCCAGACCTGCGAGGCGATCAGGGAGCGGGGCAGGACTTCGCCCTGCCGGCGCAACAGCAGTTCCAGCAGTGCGAACTCCTTCGCGGTCAGTTCGATCCGGGTGCCGGAGCGCTTCACGCGCCGGCGCAGCAGATCGACCTCGAGATCCGCCGCGGTCAGGACTTCCGCCTCCTTGCTCCGGCCGCGACGCAGCAGGGTCCGCACACGGGCCAGCAGTTCAGCGAAGGCGAAAGGCTTGACGAGGTAGTCATCCGCCCCGAGCTCCAGCCCGCGGACCCGATCCTCGACCTGATCACGGGCGGTCAGGAACAGCACAGGCATTGCACGTCCGGAGGCCCTCAGCGCCTGCAGCACCGCCCAGCCGTCCATGCGTGGCAGCATCACGTCCAATACCAGCAGGTCGTAATCCGATGTCGTCGCAAGGTGCAGGCCATCCAACCCGTCGCGCGCGAGGTCGACCACGAAACCGGCCTCGCTAAGGCCCTGGCGCAGGTATTCGCCCGTCTTGGGTTCGTCCTCGACGATCAGGATTTTCATCGGGCCATGACCATGTTCGGGTTCCAGAAATTCTGCTACCGGTTTCGGGAAGGATCCGGTCCCGGGGCTGGGTTCCTTCGACACACGGTATGCGATCCAGGGGGCGTGCCCCATCCCCAGCCCTCCCCACGCATGTGCAAGGGAGACCTTTCTTCATCCGCGTGGTTGCCGCAATCCCTGCCGTCCGGCGAAGTCCCGCGCGAACTGCCAGGCGACCCGACCTGATCGCGAACCGCGGGCGCGCGCGAAGCGCAGGGCCTCCAGGCGCAACGCTTCCTCGTCTTCCGTCTGCGCTTCCAGCCTGCGCAGCCAGTGCCGGACAATTTCCAGGTACTGCTCCTGCGTGAACGGGTAGAAGGAGAGCCACAGGCCGAAGCGCTCCGACAGCGAGATCTTCTCCTCGACCGCCTCGCCGTGGTGCAGTTCGCCGTCGACGATTCGGGCCGCCTGGTTTTCGCTCTGGAATTCAGGCAGCAGATGACGCCGGTTGGAGGTTGCGTAGATCAGCAGATTGTCGGGCGGCGTCGACAGCGATCCGTCGAGGATCGCCTTCAGCGTCTTGTAGCTGGGGTCGTCTGCTTCGAAGGAGAGGTCGTCGCAGAAGATCAGGTAACGCTCGGGACGGTCTTCGACCTGCTCGACGATCTCGGGCAGCGCGGCCAGGTCGTGCTTGTCGACTTCGATCAGGCGCAGGCCGCGAGCGTGAAAAGCCGCGAGCACGGCCTTGATCAGCGACGACTTTCCGGTACCGCGCGAGCCCCAGAGCAACGCATTGTTCGCAGGCAGTCCCGCGACGAATTGTTCGGTGTTCGCGAGCAGCGCCGTCTTTTGCGCATCGACCCCGAGGAGGTCTTCCGGCGGCAACAGGTGCGGACGCCGGATCGGTTGCAGCCCGCCCGGCGGACGCCAGCGATAGGCGAGGGCGTCGAAATCGGTTTCGCGCCGTTCCGGCAGCAGAGGCTCGACCCGGTCGAGCACCCGGTGCAGGCGCTCGATCAGGCGGGTCAGGTCGTTATCCGCAGTGACGCTCATGGCTGCGATCGTGGTTCGCCTGAACCGTCAACTCAGGGTGCGCGCGGCGGTCTGCACCGGATCCCAGACCGGGGAGAACGGCGGGGCGTAGGCGAGGTCCAGGTACGCGACCTGCTCGGCCGTCATCCTCGCGGTGATCGCGGCGGCGATGGTGTCGATGCGCTTTGCCGCGCCAGCCCGCCCGACGATCTGGCCGCCCAGAACACGCCCCGTCCCTTCCTCGACGACCAGCTTGACCTTGATCTTGGCCGCGCCGGGAAAGTAGTGGGAGCGGGTCAGGGCCTCGATCGTCTTCGCACGGTAGGCGATGCCCATGTCCCTGGCCTCTTTTTCGGAAAGCCCCGTGCGCGCGATTTCCAGGTCCTCGAAGCGCGTGATCGCGGTGCCCAGCACACCCGGGAACTCCACGTCGCCGCCGCTGAGGTTGATGCCTGCGACCAGGCCGTGCTTGTTGGCCACGGTGCCCAAGGCAATGAACGTGGGCTCCTCTTTCACGATGTGGAAGGACTCCGCGCAGTCGCCCGCCGCCCATACGTTTGGCACCGAGGTCCGCATCTGCCGGTCGACCCGGATCGCGCCCGCGGCCCCCAGCTCGATACCGGCCGGCTTCGCGAGCTCCGACGCAGGCCGGATGCCGATGCCAAGGATCACGAGATCGGCGTCGAGACGGCGCTGGTCGGTGGTGAGCTGTCGCACCCGGCCGTCGGGCCCGGTTTCGATGGTCTTCAGCGCTTCTTCGAGGAAGAGTTCGACCCCTGCGTCGCGCATCGCTTTCGCAATGCCGTCGGCCATGTCCGGGTCCATGGTGTTCATCAACTGCGGCGCCATGTCGATCAGCGTGACCTCGAGATCGCGGTCGAGCAGTGCCTCGGCCATCTCGATGCCGATGTAGCCGCCACCGACGATCACCGCCCGCCGCGGCGCGTGGCGCTCGATGTCCTCGAACACGTCGATGCCGCTCTGCAGGGTCGAGAGGCTGAACACTCCGGGCGCGCGGATGTTCGGCAGGTCTGGAACGATCGGCGCGGCGCCGGTGGCGATCAGCAGGTCGTCCCAGGATTCCTCGAATTCCCGAATCGCGTCCAGATCGCGCACCCGGACACGCCGGTTCGTGGTATCGATAGCCACGACCTCGTGGCGGGTGCGCACGTCGATGCGCTGCTTCTCGCGGAAGACCTTCGGAGCGCGTGCGACGAGCTTTTCTGCGGAATCGATTTGTCCGGCGATGTAGTAGGGCATCCCGCAGGCAGCATAGGAGGTGTGGCGCCCGCGTTCGAACACCACAATCTCGCGTTCGGGGTGTTCCCTGCGTACCTTGGACGCGGCACTCATGCCTGCAGCATCGCCGCCGATCACCACCAGTTTCCGATCGGTCATGTTCATCACGCCTGCTGCAGCACTTCGCGGTAGGTCTGCTCGGCGAACATCGACACCGCCATCCGTACCGTCGGCATGCGCACGCAGTTGTTGAATACCTTCGGTCCGTGCACGAACAGGATGTCGGGCTTCACGTTCACGTGCGGCATGCCGCGCTGCGCAGCCGCGAGGCTCTCCCACTCGACCATCACCAGGTACTCGGCCGGGATCGTGTAGCCCTCCCAGACCTCGGCGGTGCGCTGCAGCTTCGCACCGGGGGTGTCCTTCATGCGCTCCATGATCGACTCCACGGTCGCATGGCCCGAGCCCAGCGTCGAGATGCCGATCCGCTTCATGATCTGGTAGCCGAGCATCCCGTTGGTTTCGCGCAGCAACTCCATCGTCTGGATCTCGCCTTCCTCGAACTCGGCCTCCTTGCCGGGACGGACGATGTGGTTGGCCAGCACCGTCACCGTCTGCCCCGAATCGACGGCGAGGCGCGAGAGGTCGAGCCCAGCCGCGCGCGCCTGCTCGAACTGGGTCAGCGACACCAGCTTCGGGAGGTGGCTCTTCACGATCCGGTACACCGGCTCCTCGGGCCCGTCGAGCAGCACGTTGCCGCACTTGTCACAGGCGGTGACGACCACGTCCTCGAAGGTCTCGTGGAAGTCTTCGTGGGCATCGAGACTGTCCCAGTAGGTGAACTGGTCGATCCAGATGTGCGAGAGCTCCTGCGCCATGTCGGTGCTCGCGCCCCAGCGCATGCCCATCGGGCAGCTACCGGTCTGGCGCATCAGATCGAAGCCCCGGAATCCGGGTGTCAGGGCGGTGGCCAGACACATTTCGGAGCTGGCCTGGCGCATCATGCGCATCAGGTTCGGATTGTTCTCGACCAGCACGCGGTTGATCGCAACGTACAGCGGGGATTCGGGTTCGGCGTCGAACAGTGCCTTGATGTCCGTGCTCATTCTGCCTCCGTCGTTAAGGATGTCCCGGCAACCAGCGCAGATACCGGGTGTAGGTCAGTTCGAACTCGTTCGGGTCCTCTCGATCAACCCCGTCTGAGGCCGGGTATTCGGATTGGTTCCCAGGGCTGATGCGCGGTCCTGCCGAAGGCGCGCTCAGCGACCGGTTCATGGTTTGCCCAGCGCGGGCCTGCAGTCGCGCGGCAAAGGAATCCGAGTGGAACATTTTCCGGTAGACTCGGCAAGGTGGGCCGATCAGATCGGCACCTGGCCCTCGCCAGACAGCCCAAACGCCTTCCCAAACCTATGGAACGATTGACGATCACGCGTCCCGATGACTGGCATCTGCACCTGCGCGACGGGGAGGTGCTGGAAACCGTGCTACCGGACAGCGCGCGTCGTTTCGCTCGCGCGATCGTGATGCCGAACCTGAAGCCGCCGGTGGTGAGCACTGCCGACGCGCTGGCCTACCGGGAACGGATCCTCGCGGCGCTACCGGAGGGAATGACGTTCGAGCCGCTGATGACGCTCTACCTGACCGAGGCGACACCGCCCGAGGAGATTGTCCGCGCACGCGAGAGCGGGCTGGTGCAGGCCGTCAAGTATTACCCGGCCGGTGCGACGACCAACGCGGCCAGCGGAGTCAGGGACCCGCGGCGCTGCTACCCGGTGTTCGAGGAGATGCAGCGGCAGGGCATGCCGCTCCTGGTGCATGGCGAGTCGATCGACCCGGCCGTCGACGTGTTCGATCGCGAAGCGGTGTTCATCGAACAGACCCTGACCCCACTGGCGCGCGACTTCCCTGAGCTCAGGATCGTCCTCGAACACATCACCACGCAGGCGGCGGTCAATTTTGTCACCGAGGCGTCAGCGAACGTCGCCGCGACGATCACGGTGCATCACCTGCTGATGAACCGCAATGCCATGTTCCAGGGCGGGATACGGCCACACCATTACTGCCTGCCTGTGCTGAAGCGCGAGGGGCACCGGCAGGCGCTGGTCGCCGCCGCGACCGCCGGCAACACGAAGTTCTTCCTGG
>PULL01000024.1 GCA_003550945.1 Thioalkalivibrio sp.
CATGCACCACGCCGACCTGGACTTCGACCTGACCACCGGTCTGCGCTTCCACCCGATCGAGATCCTGCTGTCCTTTGGCATCAAGGCCGGCGTGATCGTGATGATCGGGGCGCCGGCGATCGCGGTGCTGATCTTCGAGATCATCCTGAGCTCGCTCGCGCTGTTCAACCACTCGAACGTGCGCATTCCCTTGGGCATCGACCGTGTGCTGCGCTGGTTCATCGTGACCCCAGACTTCCATCGGGTGCACCACTCCTGGTATCCGCACGAAACCAACTCCAACTTCGGCTTCAATCTGTCGCTCTGGGACCGGCTGCTCGGCACCTACCGCGCGCAGCCGCAGGACGGCCACGAGGGCATGACCATCGGCATCAACCTGTTCCGGGACCCCCACTGGGAGCGCCTGGACAAGATGCTGGTGCAGCCGTTCATCGGCCCGGCTGACAGCTACCCGATCAACCGGCGGCCCGAAGGCGAGGCAGCCACCTGGCCCCCGGCTGTGGTGAGCCGCCCGGCAATGCGGAAACGACCCGATGATGAGCAAGCCCGGGGCTCGGGCCCCGTCGATCAGCAATAGCCGCGCGGGGTGTTGTAGCGCTCGACCTGTTCCAGGCTGAGCACGTCCATCATCTCAAGATGGTAGAGAAGATGGGTGGCGCGCAGTCGGCCCCGCAGTTCAGCAGCCTTCATCGAGGCCTTCAGCACCGAGTCCGATGTAGCCTCCCGTTCCCGGAACAGGCGATACAGCGCCTCGTCGGCGTCCACGAGTTCCGCGCCGAGCCGTCCCGCTTCCTGCTGCATCTCGGCAAAAAGCTGCCGAGCCGGGAGGCCGACCACCTGCCTCCCGGAAGAATACTCGCGGATCAATCCCTGAACGCAATGAAGGTCGCTCCCCGAACCCCGTAATGGCGCGCAACGCCCTCCTTGCTGGTGCCGGCGAAGGCGTCGTAGAACGCAACCACCTGGGGTTGCACGAATCCGGCATCGGTCAGAGCCTCAAGGTAGCCTGCAGACTGCAGAGCCCCCGCGATTCAACCAACCCAGAGCTCGATATCGTTGCGAGCTCCTGCGGACAACTCGGCGTCGAGCACGATATCGGCAAACTGCACGCGCCCGCCGCGGCGCACCACCCGGTACAACTCGGCAAAGACGCGCGCCTTTTCCGGGCTCAGATTGATTACACCATTCGAGATCGCCACATCCACCGAGGCATTGTCGAAAGGCAGGTTGGCGATATCGGTCCTTTCGAAGCGGACATGGTCGGCGCCGATGGCGGCGGCACCCGCAGCGGCGGTGCGGAGCATGGCGTCGGTCATGTCCAATCCGACCACCTCGCCCTCGGGGCCGACGCGCCGAGCGGCCAGCAGGCAGTCCATCCCGCTTCCAGAACCCAGGTCGATCACCCGGGAGCCGCGTGGCAACGGCCCGGCTTGAAACGGGTTGCCGACGCCGGCGAACGGCGCCGTGACGGCATCCGGAAGCGCATCGAGTTCGGCCCGATCGTAGCCAAGCATCGAGGCCGCGTACTCCGGACCCCGGTGGAAGTGAAACTCACCGTTGGGCTCCTCGGCAACCCGCCCATAGGTGCTGCGTATCTCCTGCTTGAGCCTTTCGCGATCGAGAGTCAGGTCGCAATCGGTTTGGGTGACTTTCATTTGCATGATAGTGGCCCTCCAGAAAAAAACAGATCGTTCATCTCCACCTCCTGAACCGAAGATGTGGACTTGCCTTGGAGGTTAGCGACGAGGACCGGGGCTTGCTTCAACGATCTTGCGGTGCGCGACCGGATCTTGCGGTTTATCGCCCAACGGGCGTGTGCCGCTGGAACAGATTTCGATACTTTCCCGGGGGAAGGCCGGTGGCCTTGCGAAAGTGACGGACCAACAACTGCGGAGTGTAACCAGTCATCGCTGCGATCTCGGTGATCGAGAATGCCGTGCACTCAAGAAGTTCGCGTGCGCGCTGGACGCGCAACCGCGTCAGGTAGCGATGCGGCGGGCAGCCGTGGGTGTTGCGGAAGCAACGCGAGAAATGCCAAGGCGAGAGGCCGCAGAGCCCGGCGAGTTCCGCAAGCGTGATGCGGCGATCAAGATGCACCTGCATATATTCGATCACGCACGCCGACTGGTGCGGCGCCAACCCGCCGCGGCGCTCATCGGCCCCCACAGAGCGGTGGGCGAGGCGGGCGAGACGTACCACCAGCGCGCTCATCATGCTGTCCACGAACAGTCGCGCGGCTGGATCGCCGCAGTCGAGTTCCTGCCATAGAGCCTGCAACCCCTGAACGATCAGCGGATCCCCCTGATGGCCAGCATGGATGGCACCGAAGTCGAGCGGATCGCCGGGATCACGTTCCAGGCAGGCCCGGGCCAAGTCTCCGGGAATCTCCATGAAGCGCAGCCGGGCTGACTCGGTCACCCTGCACCAGCTCGCGCTACCCGGTACCACAGCCACGAAATCCCCCGGCTGGGTGTGCCCGGAGAAACGCCCGGCACCGATATCGCAGATATAGCGAAACGGGCGCCCCACGGATTGGCTCAGCATCAGCCCGTTCGCCGCAGGCACCTCGAAGGTCGTGCCCGACGTGTGCGCGCTCTCGAGAAGAGCCATCGGCCGGTGGGCGGCCACACGTCGCTTCCGCAGACGCATGACCCGGCGCCCGCGGACATATGAATCCCGAATGTCGGCCTGTCCGCACGGCATAATTGTTTACCTACCAACTCAGGTATAGCCTATTTCGGCACGCGCTGCGAACGCACAGGATTCTCGATGCAGCGGGGGACCTGCCAGAACCGAAGGCCGTGCAGGGTCTCATCGACGTCCTCGCCTGGACACAACGTCAGTTCGGAGAAGCGGCCCGCAAACGGTGCGAAACCCTGCTGATCACGGCGCTGCGTGACATCTCCAGCCAACCTGATCGGAGCGGCAGCGTCGAACGGCCGGAGCTTGGGGACGGCGTGCGATCCTGGCACCTGCATCTGAGCCGGGAACGCGCGCGAACGGAAACCGGCATTGTGCGCCGCCCAAGGCATTTCTTGATTTACCGGGTGGAGCACGACCGGGTTGTCGTCGGCCGGGTTCTGCACGACGCCATGGAACTCGCGCGACACCTGGATGCCGAGGCACTCTGGGAATAAGAACGGGTGGAGGTATGGTCTTAGGAGGCCTGCCGGCGACTGCTCGACCGCAAGCCGAGGGACGTCTCCCGCATGTCTACACTGCAATGGCTGTTTAGCCAGCCCTCCACCGGCACGCGCAAGCTTGAGGGCCTCGCGGGCAGGTCCGTCCCGGTTGAAAGTGGAGACCCGGCGCAAAATTGATGCGGGCGATGATCCGCAGTGCACAATCGCAGGCCGGGCAAGTTTCGATGTCGGCACCGAACACCCAGCAGTGGCAGGTTTACGTCCGGCTACAGCCGCTCGTCCGTTCCCGCTGACGGGCGGCCTCAGGGTCGGGATGAGACAGCGTTGTCGCTTGCAATGCGGCGGTGTTCCGTTACCTTACGGGCACATCGGGGCTGCACCTCTGGGCCGAGGGCGGTGTGACTGATCGAATTGCCGGCCCACCCAGGGCTGTCGTCCTTGCATCGACCGACCGAGCCGAAACTAACCGCGTCCGCCTTCGCGAGACAGCGAACGCAACATCGAAGGAAAAAAGCATGACGACACGTGCGATTTTACCCATCAGCCTCGCGGCAGGTGTCTGCATACTCTGGCTGACGGGCTGCAGCGATCCTGCGACCGATACTGACACGCCGCCGACAGCGGAACCCCACGTACAGACCGCGCCGCCGCCCGCCCCGCGCACGGAGTTCCGAATCCCGGCCGAGGGCTTCGAAACCGATCCCGCCGAGGGCCAGGCCCTGTTCGTCGCCCACTGCGCCGCGTGTCACGGCACCGAGGCGCTGGGGACCGATCAAGGCCCACCGCTGATCCATCGGATCTACGAGCCCTCCCACCACTCCGATCTCGCGTTTTACCGTGCGATCGCGCTCGGCGTGCACCAGCACCACTGGCAGTTCGGCGACATGCCCCCCGTGCCGGCAGTCTCAGGCGAGGACGCCGCCCACATTATCGCCTGGATCCGCCAGCGGCAGCGCGCCGCCGGGATCGAATGACGCTTCCTACATGGGCCTGGCGTGTCTCCCTACCCGGCCCACTTTGGGCCGGTCGCGCCCGTGAAAGGGCCTGTGGCCCCGTCGCAGGCGAGAGGGAACGCAGTCCCACGCCCATCAGCGGCTGAGAAGCATCTCCCTCAACATGGTTTCGATCAGGACCTGGCGCGTTTCGATGCGATCCAGCCGCGACATCATCTCGGCACGATGCGCGTGCATACCGCCCATGCCGCCATGCTCTCCGCCCATGCGTCCATGACCTCCACCCATTCCTCCCATGCCACCACGGCCCTTGCCCATACGCCCCATGTCACCCCCGGATACATGGGCGGCGTCCTTGCCCATCGGGTGTGGATCCGGGCCATGGCAACCAATACAGGATGCTGAGGCACCGTTGCCCGCCGCATCCGGGGTATCCCCATTGTGGTCGTGACCATGCCCGGCATGGCCGTCATGGGCGGAATCGGAGCCTCCCGTTGCATGATCGGCATGGGCCGCGTGTCCCCCGTGCCCGGAATGATCCATGCCTGCATGATGGGCGTGTCCACCCTGCGCGAGGACCACGGGGTTGGCCGCAGCCGTGCCGACACAAGCCGCGAGTCCCAGTGTGCACATGAGTGCAAGTGCATTCGGTTTCATGACTGGCCTCCATTCTCCTGGATATGCGTATTCGGCCGGTTCGGCCTCTATGGCTCCCATGTGACCCGTTAGGGGTCCAGGGGATTTCTGGTTTCGCGAAGTCCCCCGTATCCGCGACACCCGTCCGCGCCCAATCCCGACTCACCGGTTCTGAGGTTCCTCCTATCTGTCTGCTTCGCCCCCGAAACGACAATGGAGCGACGATGAGTTCGACGCGGAATTTCTCGCCGATCCGCCGGTTGCCGAATCGTTGAAATCGCTTATGCTGTTGGCGGCCTCAAGCATAAGGGCGGCAGCCCGGGTGGCAACTCACCACGGCGCCACTGAGCGAAGACACCCGCGCAGTCAATGGGCCACCGTTTCATTCTCCAGGGCTCGCTCCGTTATTTCCTTGTACAGGCTGGTGATCTGGGTGCAGATCACCCGCAAATCCGGGTGCCGCTCGCAAAGGTACCGGACCCACAGCGTGTGACGAACGCAATCGTGAACGTACCGTATGTCTTCCGGTTCCACGCGTTCGCC
>PULL01000181.1 GCA_003550945.1 Thioalkalivibrio sp.
ACCGCCGACGTGAATCCCTGGATCGCGTAATTGCTGGTGTGCGCCTTCATCACCAGCGCTGTCCGTTCCGAGAAGGCCGCCTCGAAGTCCTGTTCGTGGGTACGGTTGGTCGCACCCACCTCGACCAGCCGGCAGTTGGCGCGGCGCATCACCTCCGGAATGCGGAACGCGCCGCCGATCTCGACCAGTTCACCGCGCGAGATCACCACCTCCCGGCGCAGTGCCAGCGTGTTCAACGCGAGCAGCACCGCGGCCGCGTTGTTGTTCACCACGGTAACGGCCTCGGCGCCGGTCAGCTCCTGAATCAGGTCGGTGATCAGGTCGTCGCGGTCGCCACGACGGCCGCGTTCGAGGTCGTACTCGATGTTGCAGGCCTCGGCGGCGGCGAGTGCCACCGAGGCGACAGCCTCGTCGGGCAGCAGCGCACGCCCCAAATTGGTGTGCAGCACGGTGCCCGTGAGGTTGAACACCCGGCGCAAACGGGGCCGCTGGCTTGCGGCCAGCGTGCTGCCGACGCGGTGCAGCAGGACCTCCGGGCGGTAGTCGTCGGGGTCTGGGCGTGCCTGTTGCCGCAGCCGTTCGAGGTGTTCCCGGATCGCCTGAAGCAGCGGCTGCCGGCCATAGCGTTCTCGGAATATCTCGGCGATCGGGTCGTTCAGCAGACGGTCGACCGAAGGAGGGCGGAGGAGGGCAGACGTGCCTTGCTCCAGATGTTCGGTGTCCTTCGGGTCGTTTGGATTCATGAGTATTTTGCTGCAACCGTCACGCGGTCTGCGTCAATTCGCGCTGCTGCTCTCCTCGCCGGGAATGAAAAACAGGCTGGACCCGTTGCGCAGCACGTTCTCCTCGGCCATCAGGAGGTCGAGAGCCAGGCTCGCAAGGTCGTCGGCGACCGGATCCAGTTCGTGATTCTTCTCCCTGTACAGAAGCTTCAGGTAGGTGTTGCACTCGGTGCAGGACTCGGCCTTCACCGAGCCGTCCTCGCCTTCCAGGCCGAGATAACTGAGGCCGGTGGTTGCCTCGCAGTTGGAACACTTCACACGGACGAGGTGCCACTCGCTCTCGCACATCGAACAGTGCAGGTAGCGCAGGCCGCTTTCGGGGCCGGCCGCGTGCACGATGCCCACGTCCGGCCGGCTGCCGCATACCGGGCAATTCCCGGGATGGTGCTCCTGCTCCGAGCGGATGCTTCCGAATTCCTCAAGCGGCAGCGATGTGGCCAGGTGCGTCCGGTAGACCTGCAGCGCGGCCGCGAGGAGTGGGGCTTTGGCCGGGTCAGCCATCGCGGTCTCCCCAACCAGGAGATTGCGGGCGAGGGTATCCAACTCGTCTGCAGGCATCTCCTGCAGCCCCCGGATCACCTTTCTCGTGGGTTCAGGCGACGAATCCAGGATCGCAGCCAGAATCGAATGCAAGGCCTGGTGCCACAGTGGATCCAGTGGCGTGTCCGTGACGGGATAGACCGGCTCGCCTCGCTTGCGGTGCTCCGCCAGGCCCATCGCAAGATCAGCGGACGATTCCGGAATCGCGTCCAGCGCATCCTGCTGGGCGCCGGCGAGCGACGACATGAACATCAGAAAAGGTTCGAGAGGATGGCCTGCCGCGAGTTGCAGCAGGCGGTCGGCCCGCCGCCGGAAAACCTGCTTCCGGTCGGCGGACCGCACGAAGGGCGCTTCCTGCGCCGGTGGGCGGATTTCACCCGGTTGGATGATTTGGGTCACTGATTTCTGACTCCTTCAGTGTTTCTCGCCCGAGGTCATTTCACGGTGCCACAGCGGGTGGTGCTTGCGGGCCCAAGCGTCGGTCACGGTACCCCGGGTCATCGCGCGTGTCGATCCCTTGATCCAGAAGAGCGCGGAATAGATATGCACGATCATGCCGAGGAACAGCACCAGGGCGCTGAGCACGTGAACGACTCCGGCAACGCGTACCGCCCCGATCGGGAACATCGGCGCAAACCAGGGCTGCCACAACGCGATGCCACTCACCAGCAGCAGGGGCATTGCGAGCACGAGGCTCCAGAACAGGAGCTTCTGACCCGGGTTGTACTTGCCGACCGGCGGCAGGTTCTCCTCCCGGTTCTTCATCACGTCGCCAAGGCGCCCCAGCCACCGGAAGTCGTTGCCGGTGAGCAGGTTGTACTTCCAGAACTTCACCATCGCGACGAAGAAGAACACGAACATCAGCACCCCGAACAACGGATGCAGGAACTGCGTCCACTGGCCGCCGCCGAACAGCGACGACAGCCAGAACATGGACGGATGGAGGAACGCCAACCCCGTCAGGCCTGCGAGGATGAAGGCCAGGGCCAGCAGCGCATGATTGACCCGATCCCCCGCGGTGTAGCGCTGGATCAGCTTGGATTTGCCGCTCATGGCTCAGTCCTCCTTGCTCGCGGGCGGTGCCGCACGGGTTTTGCCGGTCTCTTCCTCTTCGTCCTCGACTTCGTTCGGACCTACCGCGAAGTAGTGCACGAACGCGCCGAGCGCGGCGAGGCCCATCAGACCGGCGGTGAACGGCTTCAGGCCGGACCACAACGCGACGCTGGTGGCGATCTTCGGGTCCTTCGGCAGCCCCTCGTACAGCTCGGGCTGGTCGGCGTGTTTCAGCACGTACATCACGTGCGTGCCACCGACACCCTCCGGATCGTAGACACCGGCGTTCGCATAGCCACGGGCCTTCAGGTGCCCGACCCGTTCCTGCGCCCGCGCCTTCATCTGCTCCTTGCTGCCGAAGCTGATGCAGCCGGTGGGACAGGTCTTCACGCAGATGGGCTCGAGACCCACCGCCACCCGGTCGGAGCACAGCGTGCACTTGTAGACACGGTTGTCCTTCGCCGAGCGACGGGGGATGTCGAACGGGCACCCCGCGATGCAGTAGCCGCAGCCGACGCAGTTTTCCGACACGAAGTCGACGATGCCGTTGGCGTGCTTCACGATCGCGCCGGGCGCCGGGCAGGCCTGCAGGCAGCCCGGGTCACCACAGTGCAGACAGCCGTCCTTGCGGATCAGCCAGTCGAACTCGTACTCCTCGGGCTCGACTTCCGCGAAGCGCATCAGCGTCCAGGTGTTGGCCGTGAGATCCAGCGGGTTCTCGTAGATCCCTACGTGGTCGCCGATCTCCTCCTTTAGATCGTTCCATTCCGCGCAGGCGACCTGACAGGCCTTGCAGCCGATGCAGGTCGAGGTGTCGATCAGCTTCGCCACCTCGACGCCGTGACGCACGCTGGGTGACGGTCGTGTGGTCGCCGAGCGCTTGACTACATCTTGAGATTGCATGGTCATGGCTCGTCTCCTCAGGCTTTCGCGATGTCGACCAGGAACGCCTTGAACTCAGGCGTCTGGGCATTGGCATCGCCCACGAACGGCGTCAGGATGTTGGCGAGGTAACCCTTGTGGGCCAACCCCGTGAACCCCCAGTGGATCGGGATGCCGACGGTGTGTACCACACGGCCCTCCACGTCGAGCGGCTTGATGCGCTTGGTCACCACGCAGGTGGCCTTGATCTCGCCGCGGTTCGAAGACACCACCACTTCGTCGCCGCTCTTGATGCCCTTCTCCCTGGCCAGAGCCTCGCCGATCTCAACGAACTGCTCCGGCTGGGTGACCACGTTCAGATGCGCATGCTTGGTCATGAAGTGCCAGTGCTCGGTGAGCCGGTAGGTGGTTGCCGCGTAGGGGAACTCGTCGGCCTTGCCAAAAGTCGCCCAATCGCGCTGGAACACGCGCGTGGCCGGGTTGTTGGTGGCCTTCGGGTTGTCCCGGTGCAGCGGGTTGTAGCCGAGCGGCGTTTCGAACGGCTCGTAGTGCTCGGGGAACGGACCCTCGTTCATGCCCGTCCAGGCGAACAGCCGGCCGACCCCTTCCTGGGTCATGATGAACGGCATGACCTCTTCCTCGGGGGCAGCGTTCGGGCGCATGTCGGGAACATCGGGGCCGCTCCACCGTGCACCGTCCCACTGGATCGGAGCGCGCGTTGGATCCCAGGGTTTGCCGGCGAGGTCGCAGGCAGCCCGGTTGTACAGCACGCGACGGTTGGCGGGCCATGCGAAGCCCCACTCCGGGAAGACCCCCAAGCCGGACGGGTCGGACGTGCCGCGTCGGGCCGTCATGTTGCCCGCCTGCGTCCAGGTGCCGCTATAGAGCCAATTGCCGCAGGCAGTGCTGCCGTCGTCACGCAGTTGCGCGAAACCGGCTACCTGGTGTCCGGCGGGAATGACAACCCGACCTTCGGCATCGACCACGTCCCTAACTGCACGACCGCTGATTTCGCGCAGCACTTCGCCGGAATCGGGTGCGTCCGGACGCGTATACTGCCAGGCGAGATTCAGGATCGGATCCGGGAACGTGCCGCCTTCCTGCGCGTACAGTTCGCGGAGCTTCATCTGCATCCGGCCGATGATCTCGCGGTCGGTCTTCGCCTCACCCGGTGGTTTGGGACCGGCTTCCTTCCAGTTTACGACGCGGCCGGAGTTGGTGAAGGTTCCGTCGTCCTCGGCAAACAGGGTCGAAGGCAGGCGGAACACCGTGGTCTGGATCTGCGCCGGATCGACATTGTTGAACTCGCCGTAATTGCGCCAGAACTCCGCGGTCTCGCCGAGCAGCGGGTCGATCACGACCAGGAACTTCAGCTTCGACAACGCTTCCTGAACCCGGTCCGTGTGCGGCATCGCCGCGTACAGGTTGAAGCCCTGGGCGATGAAACCGGTCATCTTGCCCTCGGACATCAGATCGACCATCCGCGGGATGTCGTAGGGCTGATCCTGTTTCGGTACCCAGTCGTACGCAAATCCGTTCTCAGCGTTCGCCGCGTCGCCGTACCAGGCCTTCATCAGGCTCACGTGGTATTTCGGGTAGTTCTGCCACCAGCTCATCTGGCCCGGACGCAGGGGTTTCAGCGCCTTCAGCTCCATGTAGTCGTCGAAACTCTGGTGCTGATCGTTCGGCAGGTTCAGGTAGCCCGGCAGGTTGCCCTGGATGATGTTCATGTCGGTGGCGCCCTGCACGTTCGCGTGCCCGCGCAGCGCATTCACACCGCCACCCGGCATGCCGATGTTGCCCAGCAGCAGCTGGATCATCGCCATCGTACGGATGTTCTGGGCGCCCTTGGTGTGCTGCGTCCAGCCCAGCGCGTACAGGATGGTCATCACCTTGTCGGGCTTCGCGGTTTCCGCGATCGCTTCGCAGATGTGCAGGAAGCGGTCTTCCGGGGTACCGGTGATGCTGCTGACGACTTCAGGT
>PULL01000110.1 GCA_003550945.1 Thioalkalivibrio sp.
AGGGCGGGTTGCTGACGATCAGGTCGAACGTGGGGTGTCGGGCCACCGCTTCCAGCCAGCGCCCGCGGAACCAGTGTACAGCCAGTCCCAGGCCGCGGGCGTTCGCTGCCGCCACCGCGATGGCCGCGGGGCAGAGGTCGCTGGCCCAGGCCTCCAGTCGCGGTCGTTCTTCCTTCAGTGCCAGCACGATCGCGCCGGAGCCGGTCCCGAGGTCCAGCGCCCTGGCCGAATCCGCGGGCAGGTGTTGCAGCGCCCGTTCGACCAGCAATTCAGTTTCGGGACGGGGGATCAGGCAGTGTTCGTTCACCTGCAGCGGAAGGGACCAGAATTCGCGCCAGCCCAGCAGGTAGGCGACCGGCCGTCCGGCAGCGCGCGCAGCGACCAGTGCGCGCACCGCCTCGGCCCGCACGGGTGAAACCGGGCGCTCGCCGAATGCGATCAGGGTGCTGTGACTCACGCCCAGACCGTGCCCCACCAGCAGCCGCGCCTCGAAGCCCGCCTGCTCGATTCCGGCCTGCTGCAGCCGGGCTCGCGCTTCGGCGAGCAGCGCGCCGACCGTCGCCGCGTCAGTCGTCGGCAAGGGCGGCCAGTTGCTCGGCCTGGTACTCGTGCGTCAGCGGATCGATCAGTGGATCGAGATCTCCGGACATCACGTCGTCCAGCTTGTACAGGGTCAGGTTGATCCGGTGATCGGTCACGCGGCCCTGGGGAAAGTTGTAGGTGCGGATGCGCTCGGAACGGTCGCCGCTGCCCACCAGGCTCTTTCGGGCGGCGCTCTGTTCGGCGGCCTGACGGCTGCGTTCGGCCTCGTAGAGCCGGGCCGCCAGCAGGTTCAACGCCCGGGCCTTGTTCTTGTGCTGCGAACGCTCGTCCTGGCACTCGACCACCATGCCGGTGGGGAGGTGGGTCAGCCGAACCGCCGAGTCGGTACGGTTCACGTGCTGGCCGCCGGCGCCGCTGGCGCGGTAAGTGTCGACCCGCAGGTCGGCCGGGTTGATCTCCGGCATTTCCACCTCTTCCAGTTCGGGCAGTATTGCCACGGTCGCGGCGGAAGTGTGAATGCGTCCCTGGGACTCGGTCTCCGGCACCCGCTGCACCCGGTGAGTTCCGGATTCGAACTTCAGCCGCGAGTACACCCCGCGGCCGATCATCCGCACGATCACCTCGCGAAAGCCACCGTGCTCCCCCTCGCTGGCGTTCAGGATTTCCATCTGCCACTGCCGCTGTTCCGCGTACCGGCTGTACATCCGCAGCAGATCGCCGGCAAAGATCGCCGCCTCGTCCCCGCCCGTGCCCGCCCGGACCTCGAGAAACACGTTGGCCTCGTCGTGCGGATCCTGAGGCACCAGGTGGGACTGGAGTTCCTGCTCCAGCCGCTCTGCCTCTGCCTGCAGGCGCGCCGCCTCGTCTGCCGCCAGCTCGCGCACCTCGGGCTCCGGGTCCTTCAGCAGGGCCTCCGTGGCAGTCAGCTCGTCGCGATTATGGACCCACGCCCGCCAGGCCGTCGCAACCGGTTCCAGCTGGCTGTACTCGACCGAGAGCCGGCGGAAGCGTTCGGCGTCCTCCGCGGCTTCCGGCGCCGCCAGCAGCCCCGCGATTTCGGAATGGCGCTCGGCCAGGCCCTCGAGCCTGCGTTGGAACGACTCCTTCACGAGTCTTCCCGGGAATCGCCGTCCTCGTTCCCGGGCAGCAGGAACAGCCGGTGCGCGGCCCGGAACAGATCGGCATCGCCATCGTGCGCAGCGGCGTTCAGGGTCTTGCAGGGGGCGTGCAACAGCTTGTTGGTCAACAGGTGTGCCAGTTGCCGGATCACCTCCTCCGGTGGGCGGCCCGCACGCAACTGGGCCTCGGCGCGAAACAGCGCCTCCTGCTGTATGGTCTCTGCCTGATCGCGCAGGCGCCGGATGCTCTCCACCGAGTCTCGGGCGCGCAGCCAGCGCATGAACTCGTCGGCTCGGGTGGAAATGATCTGCTCCGCCTGTTCCGCCGCCGCCTGGCGCGAGGCCATGTTTTCGCTGATCACTTCCTGCAGGTCGTCGACGGTGTAGAGGTAGACGTCCTCCAGTTCCGCGACCTCCGGCTCGATGTCCCGGGGCACTGCGATGTCGACCATGAACATCGGTCGGTGGCGGCGCTTGCGAATCGCCCGTTCCACCGCTCCCTTGCCCAGGATCGGCAATGGCGCGGCCGTGGAACTGATCACGATATCGGCGCGGTGGAGGTACTCCGGAAGCGCGGTCAAAGGGATCGGTTCGGCCCCGAAGCGATCGCCCAGCGTATGCGCGCGCTCGACCGTCCGGTTCGCAACGATCACGTGCCCGATGCCGTGCCCCACCAGGTGGCGCAACGCCAGCTCGATGGTTTCGCCAGCTCCGATCACCATCGCCGTCAGCGGTTTCAGGTCCCCGAAGATCTGGCGCGCGAGCGAAACGGCCGCGAACGCGACGGACACCGCGCTGGCACCGATCGCGGTCGAGGTCCGGACGTCCTTGGCGGTGGCGAACGCATGCTGGAAGAGCCGTTCCAGCGAGAGTCCGAGCGTGCCGGCCGCGTGGGCGTGCTGGTAGGCCGACTTCATCTGGCCGAGGATCTGCGGTTCGCCCAGCACCATGGAATCGAGGCCGCAGGCCACGCGCAGCGTGTGCAGCACCGCTTCGTTGTCGTGGTGCCGGTACAGGTAGGTTTCGAGTTCGTCGCGCCGGATGCCGTGGAAGCCGCCCAGCCAGTCGAGCACGCGCTCCTCCCCGCTGGAGTCCTTTTCCCGGAAGTAGATCTCGGTGCGGTTGCAGGTCGAGAGAATCGCCGCCTCGGGGATTTTCACGCCGCTGTGCAGCGAATCCAGCGCCTCCCCGAGCTGAACCTCGTTCACGGCGAGGCGCTCGCGGACCTGTACCGGCGCAGTCCGGTGGTTGATTCCGAGGGTGAACAGCATGGCAGGCGGTTTTTTCGCGCTAAGATGTGGTCAACAGCCGGGTAGTGTACTGCCTGACGCCTTCCGATACAGTGGGTAGATCGGTCCGTCGTTGGAACCCGTTGCACACATCAACCGTCAAAGCCTCCGAATTTATGTGGAACCCGCCCGCCATGTCGCGACTCCTGGCTGTCGCCCTGCCCGCGCTGCTCGTCGCCGGTTGCGCGCAAACCCAGCTGAATGCTTCGGGATCGGAGTATATCGAGGTTGCGCCGATCCTCTCGATTCCCGGGCCAATGGCCGCGGAGGACCCCGACGCCAAGGTCCTGTTCAGCCTGCTGGCCGCCGAGATGGCCGCACAGTCCGGTGACTACGAGCAGGCGAGCACCTATTACCTGGCGGCGGCGCGCCTGAGCGCCGATCGGCAGGTGGCCGAGCGGGCCACGCGATTGGCACTGTTCGCCCGCAATCACCCGCGCGCGCTGGTCGCCGCCGAGCGCTGGCTGGAGCTGGCGCCGGACAGCATCGAGGCGATGCAGATCGCCGCGGTGCTGATGACCACCACCGGGCGGGACCGCGAGGCGGCGGACCTGCTGCAGAGGGTCGTCGCGCAGCTTGGCAGCGCCGATGGTTATCGGGTCGTGGTGTCGCTGCTCGCCCAGTCGGAGGATCGTGAGGCGGCCCTGCGCGCCGTGCAGCGCCTGGTGGACGCCAGCCCGGACGAGGCGGCAGCGTGGCAGGCGCACGCGGAACTGGCGCTGCGGTTCGAGGAGTTGCAGCTCGCGGGCCGGGTTGCCCGTGCCGGCGTGGAGCGGTTCCCGGATGTCGTGCAGCTGCGGATGACGCTCGCCCGCGCGCTGACCGAGCTTGAGGATCCGGATGCGGCGATGGCGGCGCTGGCGGCGGCGGTTGAGGCGCATCCGGACCGGCGCGACGTGCGCCTCGCCTATGCCCGTGCGCTGGTCGAAGTCGAGGACTTCGAACGGGTACGCCCGGAATTCGATCGCCTGCTGGCTCTCGCGCCGGACGACGCGGAACTGCTGCTGACGACCGCGCTGCTGAGTCTCGAGGCAGGGCGGTTCGACCTTGCACAGGAGTACCTCGAACGCCTGCTCGCCAGCGGGCAGCGTGCCCAGGATGCCCACTACTATCTCGGTCGGCTGCACGAGCAGGCCGGTGATCTGCAGGCGGCCCGCCGCGCCTACGAGAACGTCGACACGGGGGTGCACGCGGACGACGCCAGGCTCAGGCTGGCAAGCGTAACCGCCGAACTGGACGGCCCCGAGGCAGCGCGACCTCTGTTCGACTGGCTGCAGCAGGATACCGACGAGGGGATTGCCCTGCGCGCCTATCTCGCCGAGGCCAACGTGTTGCGGGACATCGGCGAGTTCGACACGGCACTGCGGCGGCTGGCGGAAGGCCTGATTCACTTTCCGGGATCCGAGCAGCTCCTGTACATGCGCGGCCTGGTGAACGAGCGTGCCGGGGACATACCGGCGGCGGAAGCGGATTTTCGGGCGATCCTGGAGATGGATCCGGAAAACGCCGCTGCACTGAATGCACTTGGTTACACGCTCGCCGACCGGACTGACCGTTACGAAGAGGCCTACGACCTGATCACCCGGGCTTATGAGCAGCGACCGGACGACGCCGCGATCATCGACAGCTATGGCTGGGTTCTGTATCGGCGGGGTCGCCTCGACGAGGCTCTGGTCAAGCTTGAGCGGGCCTACGACCTGATGAAGGACGGCGAGATCGCGAGCAATCTGGCCGTGGTGCTGTGGGAGCTGGGCCGGCGCGAGGAGTCCCGGGCGGTCATCGAGGAGGCCCTGGAACGTGATCCCGACCACGAGCGGCTGCAGCGGGTCAGGCGCGAGCTTCAGGAATGATGCGGGACCGCCGCCCGCCGGCCCTGCGCGCATGAACGCGATGCCCCCGCGCTCCGCCGTTCTCCGGTTCCGGGCCGTGCTGCTGGCAGGCCTCGCGCTGCTGGTGCTGGCCGGTTGCGCGGCTTTGCCAGAGATCGGCGACGACCCGGCGGCGGCCAGGGCGGCCTTTGCGGAGCGTGCGGTTGCCCTCGACTCCGTTGAGCCGTGGCGCTTCGCCGGACGGCTGACACTGGAGCTTCCGGGCGAAACCTGGTCGGGCCAGCTGGGCTGGCGCAGCGATGCCGCTGGACAGGTGATCGACCTTTCGGGCCCGATGGGACGCGGCGGTGGCCGGCTGATGCTGGGCGAGGAGCGGGTGGTGCTGGTCACCCGTGACGGTGAACGCTACGAAGCCTCCGACCCGGACAGCCTGATGGCATTGATCACGGGAC
>PULL01000174.1 GCA_003550945.1 Thioalkalivibrio sp.
CATGGCCACCACACCCGGTGGACCGCCCGCCGGGGAGCCTGCGGTCACGCCGGAATCACACCCGATTCTCCATGAGGACGCAACATCCGTCCCGGACGCTTCTCCTGCCGAGACTGCCGAAGCGGCCCCGACCGGGCCGCAAACACCGGAGGCTCTGCCCGAGATCGAAAAGCTCTCGACCGACACACCCCCGGTTGCCGCGCCCGCGGGTCCGCGCGGTCCGGATTGGGTGCGGGAACGACCTTCCGGGCAATTCACGATCCAGATCATCGCCGGGGATGACCTGGAGGCGCTGCACCGGTTCGCCCGCCGGGTTTCGATGGAAACGGATGTCGCGTGGTTCCGCACACGCCGGGGCGATCAGGACTGGTACGCACTGATCACGGGCGAGTACCCGGACCTGGCCAGCGCACAGGCGGCAGCGGCCAGACTGCCGGCTCCGGTCCGTCGGAACCAGCCGTGGGTCCGCTCGTTCAACTCGGTGCAGCAGGCGATGGACCCGCCTTGATCGCCCACTAGGGCTGCACCGCCTGCAACAGCAGGGTGTCGCCCTCTTCCTGCATCAGAACCCGCCCGAGGAAGCTCATCCCCAGCACTGGCAGACGGGGCGCGTCACCAAGCACGACCACAGCCTCGACCTGGTCCAGCGCGAGGCTGCCGACCTGTACCCGGGAAAGAAGCACCCGGTGGCCGAATACGCGTCCAGTGGGCGTCTGCACCGTGGTCAGCGGACCCTGCCCCGGCGAAAGGCCGATGCGCTGCGCCTCCGAACCACCCAGGAGGACTGTCTCAGAGCCCGTATCCACCCGAAACCGGACCGCGTGGCCATCAATGCTGCCGGATACGGTCAACGCGCCCGACGCATCGGGATGGATGCGTACACCCACCGACCCAGTGTCCCGCACTGCAGAAGGCGAGCGATCGCCGACGGCCAGTTCGCGCCGCTGCCCGTCAATCTCGAGCCACGCCCGCCGATCAAGGGTATTGGTGGACAACAGCCGCACGGCCTGCTGCGCCTCCTGGCCAACAGCCAGCACCAGCCGTTGCCCGTCGATATCGATCAGGACCCGGTCCGGGAACACGCCGAGCAGTGCCACATCCCGGGCCAGGGCCGGCGAAAACGACAGCAGCACAGCGACCAGGGGAAGCCACCACAGGATATGGAGGCGCGGACACGCGGAGGTCATTCCGCACGATCCACACGCACGTGAATATCCGTTTCCTCTTCGTGCCGGGCGCGGCTTGTACCAAGAATGCGCTGGCCCGACAGGTCCCGCCGCTCCTCGGCACCCGCGATTCGGATCCATTCACCCAACCCGCCAGAAAGCACCGTGTCCACCTGCTGGAACTCGATCCGGCCACCACCGGCGCGCGACTCCCGTTCGTGCACCTGCTTGATCTCCAGCCGCACCCGGTCATCGCGGCCAACCTGCGGCCGCACGAGAAAGCCGCGTTCGACATCACGATAGTCGACACCCGGGGTGATCAGGCCGCCCCTCGGCAGCAGGATCAGCCCCGGCTGGGCGTGGGGAACCGACTCCCCGGTGCGGATCAGCGCGGTTTGTCCTTCCAGAACCCGCAGTGTCTGCACCGAACTGTCCCGGTCGGCGATCTGCCGCCGGATGATCCGGGTTCCGGAGCCGTCACCGATGACCACAACGCCGGCACGGCCCTGTACCTGCAGCTCGCGCTCCGACGACCCGCCGAGTGCCCCGCGCCGAACGCTGATGACCAGGTTCGCCGGCGCCGCGTCCATGGTCTCCAGGATCTGCCGCACCTCCCCGAGTGTCGCCGGCCCGCTGCGCAGGATCAGGCGCATGCCGGTGCCGGTCAGCACGTCGTTCGGCCCCAGCAGCGGCTCCAGCAGCGGAATCATCTCCGCGGCCGTTCTGTGCTGCAGGTCGATGACCTCGATCGAAGCCGCCTGACCCGCCTGTGCCGCGGCCATGCACAAGGTCAGAATCACCACCAGTTTGCGCAACATCTGTCTCATTGAACGGCATCCCTCCGGGTGCGCCTGAAACCATAGACCCACTGAAAACGCGCGAATTCCTTCGAGCATAACCCTTTCGTGCCGGGGCGACGGACTCCTTCGCGTGGCCACCCGGGCGGTAGTAGCATGAGCCTTCGATGGAACCGTAGCGAACCCGTATGCAGATACCGCCGCCCGCAACCAGGGTCACCATCTCCGGCCTGCAACCCGGTGCGCCGCAGTGGCAGTCTGGACAGCGGCTGGAAGCCACGGTCACGCGGGCGGCGCAGCCGGGAGGCATGACAGAGGTCCGCATCGGCGGCCTTCAGGTCACGCTGAAGCTGCCGCTCGCCACGTCTGCAGGCGACCGGCTGCAACTGCAAGTCGTAAGGGCCGGTGCGCAACCCACGCTGCGGCTGCTGCCCCCGGCAGGCCCCATATCCGCAACCAGTCCCGCGATCCCGGCGCAGCTGCCACCGGCACTCTCCGCCACGCTGGCCAACCTGCTGCCCATGCAGGGCAGCCTGGCGCCGTTGCTGGCAGCGCTCACAGCGGCGGCCCGGAATCCCGCGGCCATCGCCGGTCTCTCCCCCGATCTGCAGGCGGCGATCCTGAAGGCCTTCCAGCAGCTCCCGTCCGTCGCGCAGGCGCTGCAGCCAGAAAGCCTGCGGCAGGTCGTCCATGCTTCCGGCCTCTTCTACGAGGCAAGGCTCGCCCAGCTGGCCACGAGCCCGCTGACCCGGCTCGAAGGCGATCTGAAAGCCGTGCTGCTGTCCCTGGCGACCCGGCTGCGCACCCGCTCCGAGCCGGCGGCACCAGCGCCGGTCCGCACCAGGCACGAGCCGGCGCCGCCGAGGACCGGGTCGGGCCCCGTGGCACAGGGACGGGTCACCGGGGAGGCCGCATTGGCGGGCGCTGCACCGCTTCCCGCGGCGCTGCGCGCTGCAGGCGAGCAGGCCCTGGCGCGCCTCGTCCTGCACCAGTGGAGCGCGCTGGAGAACTCGGAATCCGGACAGACCCGTTGGCTGCTGGAGTTGCCACTGCGCAGCGCGGGCGGTGTCGATATCGTCCACCTGCTGCTGGAACGCGAGCGAGACCGCGAAACCGGAGAGCAGGAACCGGTCTGGAGAGTGGAGCTCGCCCTCGACCTGCCCGATCTGGGACCCCTGCACATCCGCATCGCGGTCTCGGGGGACCAGGTGGGCGCCCAGGTATGGGCGCACGACACGCACACGGCCACCCGGGTTCACGAGGCGTTGCCCGAACTTCGTTCCGCACTGGAGGAACGCAACCTCAGGGTCCGCGATCTCGGCTGCCATCAAGGCGACCCACCGCCGAATCCCCGCCCATCGGCGAAATCGCGTCCGCTGCTGGACGATCGGGCATGACCCGGGATCGGGATCGCCGCAAGCCGCCGCGCAAGGCAGTCGCACTGCACTACAGTGGCAAGCGTGCGCCGCGCATCACCGCCAGCGGTGGCGGAACGGTCGCCGAACGCATTCTGGAAATCGCACGCGAACATGACGTGCCGGTGCACGAAGACCCGCTCCTCACCGAAGCGCTGTCGCAGATCCCGCTCGGAGAGGAGATCCCGGAGAATCTCTACGTCGCGGTGGCCGAAGTGCTGGCCTTCGTCTATCGCTTGAGCGGGCGCAGCCCCGGAGACGAGCCTGGCGGGACCCTTATTGCGCCACACCATCCTGAGGACCGTGCAGAGAACGCAGCAGATCCGCCTCGCCCCGGCTCACCCCGCAGGCCTTCATGATCTCCTCCCGGCTTGCGCCCTGCGCCGCGAGGCGCACCGCGTGACGGTAGGGACCCTGGTCCGGGTCCCGGCTAAGCAGTTGTTCCTGCTGCTCGGCCAGCTGGCGCATCCGCCGCTCGAGTTCCGCCTGGCGCTGATCGACCGCGAGTTCGTCGGAGCAGACAGCACTCAGGGCGCCCTTCAGCGACAGCAGCGCGGTTTCCTGGATCATCTGCCGCCGCTGTAACCGCCGCACCTCCATCGCTGCCCAAAGAGCGAGGCCGAAGGCGCCTGCGACGATCAGCGCCGCAAAAAACGCGAGCAGTGAAGTGGCTGTCATGCGTAATCGTCCACGTGTTGCCCGATCCCGTCAGGGCCGGGAGAAGCCGGTCGCCGCCCGGCCTGTTCCCCGGAATCCTCTCCACCGCCGTGCTCGTCGGAGCGATCCGGATCCTCATCCGCTTCCCGCCGCCGGTGGCGCTTGGGTTCGTCACCCTCCTCCGGTACACGGCGGCCAGGCCAGGTGGGATGTACCGGACGCACGGGGTCAAGTTCAGCAACCATCGCTCTCCTCCTGTCCCAGGCCTGTGCCCACGCCAGTCACGGATCCTGACTACCGGGCAGGTGGGCCGCCGTGGCCTCGCGATCGAGGCCGTCGCGCAGCACATCCGCCGGCAGGGCGTCGTTCACCCGCGGACGCTGGTCCGCCAGTACCACAATGACCACGCGGCGGTTCTGTTGCCGCCCCTCCGGTGTGTCGTTGTCGGCGATGGGCCGGTGTTCGCCGAAGCCGATTGCCGCCATGCGGGTCGGATCGAGCCCGCGGTCGGCCAGCAACCGCAGCACGCTCGAGGCCCTGCCAGCGGAAAGCTCCCAGTTCGAAGGAAACACCGGCGTGCTGATCGGCACGTCGTCCGTAAAGCCCTCGACGTGCACCCGCACGGGCAGGTCACTCAGGATTTCCGCCAGTTCCTCCAGAATCGGGCGGGCCTCCGGAAAGATATCCGCGCTGCCACTGGAAAACAGGAAACTGGTATTGATCTCGACTTCGAGCCAGTACCTCTCTCGCCGGACCCGTATCAGGTTTTGCTCGATCAGGGGCGTCACGGCATGCTGGATCTGGTCGGCCATCCGCTGGAAACTGCGCTCGATCTCCTCGAGCGCTGCGCGATCAAACCCATCGCCGGCGCTCAGTTCCCCGGGACCGCCGTCCCCTTCCCACTCACCATCCGGGTCTGACAGAAACCGGGGCACCGCCAGATCCACGGGTAGAATCGTGCCGGCCTGGCCCACGGGCGAGGTGTCGAAGCCGCGCGCCAGCTGTCCGACCTGGATGGGTTCCGGTGCCATCGGCGTACCGCGGAATGCAGCCTGGAGGGATTCGGACAACACGCGGAACTTGCCCTCGTTCACCGACGAGAGCGCGTACATCACCACGAAGAAGGCGAGCAGAAGGGTGATCAGGTCACCATAGGGGATCGCCCACGCCTCGTGGTTCACATGTTCCTCA
>PULL01000121.1 GCA_003550945.1 Thioalkalivibrio sp.
CGCTCCATCTGTTCCTCGCCATAGACCGCGGTGGCACCGGCGTTCAGCTTCCCGGGGTCGATCATGTGGCGCGCCCCGCGCGGGTGGATCACCAGGCGGGCGTTCGGCAAGTGCCGCAACAGCTCACCCGCCCCGCCGGCATGGTCGAGGTGTACGTGGGTCGGGATCACGAAATCCACGTGCTCGCGCGGGATGCCCTTGCGTTCCAGCACCCAAAGCAACCCGGGCACCGAGTGTGCGGTACCCGTCTCAACGAATGCAGCCCGGCCGTTCTCGACGACCAGGTAGGTGGACACCTGGCCCTGGCGGTAGAGTTGCGCGTCGATCATGGTGATCCCGTGATCGAGATCCTCGAAGTGGACGTCATTCATCTCGGGTGTCCGAAAACGGAAGCGGTTTTGGGTGGGACGCATCCCACCGTGAAACAGTCCTGCGCACTGTTCAGATCAGGAACCGGTCGACGAACTCGTGCACCGGCGTGGCCGCAAGGCGTTCCGCGTCCTTGCACAGTTCGAAGATCCGCTCCGACTGTCCCCTGGGGAACCGGGTGCGCAATGCGTCGCGGAACTTGCGCTCCAGCACCGGAATGCCCTCGGAGCGGCGCCGACGGTGGCCGATCGGGTACTCCACCTCGACCTTTTCGGTGCTCGATCCGTCCTGGAAGTACACCTGTATCGCGTTGGCGATCGAGCGCTTGTCCGGGTCGTGGTACTCATTCGAGTAGCGCGGGTCCTCGACCACGCGCATCTTCTCCCGCAGCGCATCGATGCGGGGATCTGCGGCGACCTCGTCCTCGTAGTGGCGCGCGGTCAGCTCGCCGAAGATCAGCGGCACCGCGACCATGTACTGCAGGCAGTGGTCGCGGTCGGCCGGGTTGTGCAGCGGGCCGTCCTTGCTGATGATGCGCACCGCGGACTCCTGCGTGGTCAGCTCGATGCGCTCGATCTCGTCGAGGCGGTTCTTCACCTGCCCGTGCAGCGTGAGCGCGCACTCCACCGCCGTCTGCGCGTGGAATTCGGCCGGGAAGCTGATCTTGAACAGAATCTGCTCCATCACGTAGCTGCCGTAGGGCCGCTGAAACTGGAATTTCTCGCCCTTGAACAGTACGTCGTAGAAACCCCAGCGGGGGGCCGAGAGCACGCTGGGCAGCCCCATCTCGCCCTTCATCACCATCAGTGCGAGGCGCACCGCGCGCCCGCAGGCGTCGCCGGCGGCCCAGGATTTGCGCGAGCCGGTGTTGGGCGCATGACGGTAGGTACGGAGCGACTGGCCGTCTACCCAGGCCTGGGAGACGGCGTCGATCACCTGTTCGCGGGTTCCGCCGAGCATGTGCGCGGCGACCGCCGCCGAGGCGACCTTCACCAGCACCACGTGGTCCAGACCCACCCGGTTGAAGCTGTTCTCAAGCGCCAGCACGCCCTGGATCTCGTGCGCCTTGACCATGTAGTGCAGCACGCCGCCCATCGTCATCGGCGCTTTGCCGGCGGCGACGGCCTGGCGGCTCAGGTGGTCGGCCAGCGCGAGGATCGTGCCGAGGTTGTCAGAGGGGTGGCCCCACTCGGCGGCGAGCCAGGTGTCGTTGAAGTCCAGCCAGCGCACCATCGCGCCGATGTTGAAGGCGCCCTGGATCGGGTCGAGCTGGAACTGCGTGCCGGGCACTCGCGAGCCGTTGGGTACCACGGTGCCGGGCACCACCGGGCCGAGGTGCTTGGTGCATTCCGGATACTGCAGCGCCAGCAGCGCGCAGCCGAGGGAATCCATCAGGCAGTTGCGCGCGGTGTCCAGCGCTTCCGCGGAGTCGATGCGGTAGTCGCACACGTAGTCGGCAATGGCCTGCAGCTCGGGATCCGCGTCGGGGCGGACATTGGCGTCGGCAATATGTTGGCTCACGAATCGGCTCCTGGTTGGAAGGTGTGAACACGGGCATCGATCGGCACCCAGGGCTGGTTCTCCGGGCCGACGTAATTGGCGCTGGGGCGGATGATTTTCCCGTCCTGACGCTGTTCGATCACGTGCGCGACCCAGCCGGTGGTCCGGGAGATCACGAAAATCGGCGTGAACAGTGCGGTGGGGATGCCCATCATGTGGTAGGACACCGCCGAGAACCAGTCGAGGTTGGGGAACATCTTCTTCAGCTCCCACATCACGGACTCGAGCCGGTCCGCGACCGAGTACATGGTCATCAGGCCCCGATCCTCGGAAAGCCGCCGCGCCACGGCCTTGATCACCTCGTTGCGGGGATCCCCGATGGTATACACGGGATGACCGAAGCCGATGATGATCTCCTTGCGCCCCACGCGTTCACGGATGTCCGCCTCGGCCTCGTCGGCATCCCGGTAACGCAGCTGGATCTCGCAGGCCGCCTCGTTGGCTCCACCGTGCTTGGGTCCGCGCAGCGCCCCGATCGCGCCGGTGATCGCCGAGTAGATGTCCGAGTTGGTGCCGGCCACCACTCGGGCGGTGAACGTGGAGGCGTTGAACTCGTGTTCGGCGTAGAGGATCAGTGAGGTGTGCATCGCACGCACCTGGATCGGCGACGGTACCTGTCCGTGCATCAGGCGCAGGAAGTGTCCACCGACGCTGTCGTCGTCGGTTTCCACGTCGATGCGGCGGCCGTTGTGCGCGTAGTGATACCAGTACAGCAGCGCCGAGCCGAGGGAAGCCACCAGCCGGTCGCCGATCGCGCGCGCGCCGGCCGCGTTCATGTCCTCCTTTTCCGGGTCCAGCGTGCCGAGCATCGACACGGCGGTGCGCATCACGTCCATCGGATGTGCCGATGCCGGGATCTGTTCCAGTACCTGGCGCAGCGCCGCAGGCAGACCGCGCATCCCGCGCAACCGCTCCTTGTAGGCGGCCAGCTCGGAAGGGTTGGGAAGGCTGCCGTGGATCAACAGGTGCGCGATCTCCTCGAACTCGGCCTCGTCGGCGAAGTCCAGGATGTCGTACCCCCGGTAGTGCAGATCGTTCCCCGTACGGCCGACGGTGCAGATCGCGGTATTGCCGGCGACGGTGCCGGAAAGCGCCACGGATTTCTTCGCTCGGGGCGCGGCAGTGCGGTCGCTGTCAGTCATTGGCTTGTCCCTCATCCCGGCGGTACAGCCGGTCCAGTTGCTCCTCAAAGGCGTGATAACCGAGGTGCTCGTAGAGCTGCTCGCGTGTCTGCATCAGCTCGAGCACGGATTCCTGGCTGCCGTCGCGGCGGATCGCCTCGTAGACCTTCAGCGCTGCCTGATTCATCGCGCGGAACGCGGACAACGGGTAGAGCACGAGCCGTACGCCGGCGTCGCCCAGTTCCCGCGTGTTGAACAGCGGTGTCTTGCCGAACTCGGTGATGTTGGCCAGTACGGGCACGCCCACCGCGTCCACGAAGCGCCGGTACTGGTCGAGCTCGTAGACCGCCTCGGGGAAAATCATGTCGGCACCGGCCTCGACGCAGGCGACCGCGCGATCGATGGCCGCGTCGATCCCTTCGACGGCCAGTGCGTCGGTGCGCGCCATGATCACGAAGTCCCGCTCGCGCGCGTCGGCCGCGGCCTTGATCCGGTCGACCACCTCGTCTTTCGACACGATCGACTTGCCGGGGCGGTGACCGCAGCGCTTGGCCTGCACCTGGTCCTCGATGTGGCAGCCGGCAGCGCCGGCCCGGATGAGTTCACGTACGGTCCGCGCGATGTTGAAGGCGCTGGGTCCGAAGCCGGTATCCGCATCCACGAGCAGAGGGAGCTCAGTCACGTAGGTGATGCGGCGTACGTCCTCTAGCACGTCGTGCAGCGCACTGATGCCCAGATCGGGCAGGCCCAGAGAGCCCGCCGCAACGCCGCCGCCGGACAGGTAGAGCGCCCGGTAGCCGGTGTGCTCGGCCAAGGTCGCGTGATAGGCATTGATCGCCCCCATCACCTGCAGTGGGCGTTCCTGCTCCACCGCCGCGCGCAGTCGCGCGCCGGGGGTGTTGGAGGTCATTCCTGACTCAGACATGCGTTTTCCTCGTTGGTTTCTCGGTACAGCAGCAGCGACAGGTCGTAGGGCGGAAAAGCGTAGCGTCATCCGCCGAACGGCGCGGACCGGAACCATTCGGCCTCCGGGATCATGTCGGCGCCGTATGGCGGATGACGGCCTGCGGCCTCTTCCGCCCTACGCGCCCCCCCCGCTGCGGCTCTCCGCGTAGCCGATCTCCTGCAGGGCCGTGCGGATTTCATCCAGAACCGCCGGGTCGTCGATGGTGGCGGGGGGCTGATACGCCTCGTTGTCGGCGATTCTGCGCATCACCGCGCGGAGAATCTTGCCTGAGCGGGTCTTGGGCAGGCGATCCACCACGGCCACCCGCTTGAACACGGCAACCGGCCCCACTTCCTCGCGCACCTTCGCAACAAGCTCCCGGCACAGATCTTCCCGCTCCTGGATGATGCCGCTCTTCATCACCACCAATCCGATGGGGACCGAGCCCTTGAGCTCATCGGCGACCGCGATCACTGCACATTCCGCCACGGAAGGGTGGGCGGCCAGCACTTCCTCGATCGCGCCGCTGGAAAGGCGGTGCCCGGCGACGTTGATGGTGTCGTCGATACGTCCCATCACGTAGAGATACCCCTCGTCGTCCAGATACCCGGAATCACCGGTGAGGTAGTAGCCGGGCACGGCATCGAGATAGGACTCCCGGAACCGGTCGTCGTTCTTCCAGAGGGTGGGCAGGCAGCCTGGCGGCATCGGCAGGCGCACCACGATGCCGCCCATGGTCCCGGCGGGCACTTCCTGATCCCGGCCCGAAAACACGCGCACGTCGTAGCCGGGCACCGGCTTGCCGGCACTGCCTGGCTTCACCGGAAGCATTTCGATTCCGACGAAGTTTCCGGCGATCGCCCAGCCGGTCTCGGTCTGCCACCAGTGGTCGATCACCGGGCGCTGCAGGATCGCGCCAGCCCAGTTCAGGGTATCTGGATCGCAGCGCTCGCCCGCGAGGAACAGGGTCCGAAAACCGCTCATGTCGTAGCGCTTCAGGTGCTCGGCCTTGGGATCCTCTTTCTTGATCGCGCGGAACGCGGTCGGGGCCGTGAACATCACCGCGACCTTGTGCTCGGAGATCACGCGCCAGAATGCGCCGGGGTCGGGAGTGCCCACCGGCTTGCCTTCGTATATGACCGTGGTGCAGCCGTGCAACAGTGGTCCGTAGA
>PULL01000086.1 GCA_003550945.1 Thioalkalivibrio sp.
TGGCGTCGATGTTGAGCGGCGAGACCGGGCTGTCGGGATCGAAGGCACCGCGAACGCGTTCCGTGGGGGCCGGCATGGTGGGCACCGTCAAGCCGGCGGTACCGGAGCCCCCACCTGCTCCGACTGTCACTCGCCGCACCTGACCGTGGCCACCGGCACACCCGAGTGGAAATTGCAGGGGATCCTGCAATGCGGCACCTGCCACGAAAAGCAGACTCTGACGTACCGGGACACCTTCCACGGCAAGGTCACCTCGCTGGGCTATGTCCAGGTCGCGAGCTGCGCCGACTGCCACGGGGCGCATGAGGTCCTTCCGAAAAGCGATCCGCGGTCCCCGATTGCGCCGGAGAACCTGATGGAGACCTGCGGCACCTGCCACACGCGGTTGAACGAGAACTACGTGCGCTACAACCCGCACGCGAATTACCGTGACCGCGAGGCTGAGCCGATCCTTTACTGGTCGGCCATGTTCATGCACGGCCTGCTGGTCGGCGTGTTCGGCCTGTTCGGACTGCACACGCTGCTGTGGGCCTGGCGCGGCTGGAGGGAGCGTCTTGGTCGCGGCACCCGCGCCGGCAACGATGCCCCCCGGGATTGAACAGGAGACGACCCTGATGCAAGACACGACCGACACCCCGACGGCCATCCAGACGGAACCGCTCGATCCGGCTGCTGCCATCGAGACGGCGGAACTGGCCAACCGCAGCCCCCGCCTTTACCGGCGCTTCGGCAAAGCCGAGCGCATCGGTCACATCGGACTCGGGATCAGCTTCATTGGTCTTGCGATCACCGGCCTGCCCCTGCTCTACAGCCAGGAGCGCTGGGCCAGCGGTCTGGCCCAAGCAATGGGAGGGTTCGAGGCGATGGGATTCCTGCACCGCTTCTTCGCGGTGGTAATGATCGGGCTTTTTGTCTGGCACCTGGCCCGCGTGTTCCGGCGCATCGTGGTGGACCGCGACTGGGGCATGCTCTGGGGTCCGAATTCGATGGTGCCGCAGCCGCGCGATGCGCGCGAGATCTACCAGAACGTGCGCTATTTCCTCGGCAGGGGGGAACGGCCTCGGTTCGAGCGCTTCACCTACTGGGAGAAGTTCGACTACTGGGCGGTGTTCTGGGGGATGGCGATCATCGGCGGTTCCGGGCTGATCCTTTGGTTCCCCGAATTCTTCACCCGGTTCCTGCCACCGTGGTCCCTGAATCTCGCGGCGCTGATCCACGGCCTCGAGGCGGTGCTGGCCGTGGGCTTCATCTTCACGATCCACCTGTTTCACAACAACCTGCGCGCGGAAAAATTCCCGATGGACACCGTGATGTTCACCGGGTACGTGACCGAGGACGAACTGCGGCACGAACGGCCGGACGAGTACGAAAGGCTGAAGCGCGAAGGACGACTCGCGGAGCTCGAAACGCAGCCCGCACCAGGCGCATTGAAGGCAGGACGCGTTTATGGGGTGGTCGTGAACAGCCTCGGGGTGATGCTGGTCGTGCTGATGCTCTACGCGCTGTTCAGCTAAGCCGGTCCGGGCTTCGTCGCGCGGCCCTCGACACCAGCGCAATGCATTCCGGGCCCACTTGCGGGCACCACAGCCTTTAAGGCCTTGATCGGCCGCCGGCCGCGCTCGCGCCCACGTCTCGGGCCGCCGACACGCTACACTACGGTTTTAGGCAGCGCGCGAGACGGCCCTGGACACGATGGACAGAGACGGTACCCAGGAACTCTGGTTTACCCGCCGCAACGGCGAGATACGTGGCCCTCACCCCGGGGGCCTGATCTCGCGCTTCCTGCTGATCGGCCGGCTGACGCCCGACGACGAGGTCAGTCAGGACCGGGAGAACTGGCAGCGGATCCGCGAACACCCGGAGCTGATCCCGGACGAACTGCAGCATGCCGACACGCCCGAGGGACGCGAGCGACTTCTCCGGGCGCGGATGCGCGAAGACGAACGCCTGCGCGACCGGCGCGCAGGCAGCCCTTCGGCAGAGGTCGACCACGACCGGCGCGGACCCGACCGGCGCCGTCCCGAGCCTCCCGAGGTGATCAGCCATCGCCAGAAGCGAGCGCAGTGGCTGTCGCGGCAAAGAGCCTCGCTGGATGCGGCGATGCGCGGCCCGACCCCCTGGATCGTTGCCGCTTCCGCGACCCTCGTGGCCGTGCTCCTGTTCTTCTGGGCCACGGACCGGGGCGAACCGCCAGCTCCGCCGGCCTGCCATCTGCCGCCCGCGCCGGAAGTGAACTGGAGCTATTGCCGCATGCCGGGGCTCGACCTGCGCGGGGTCGATCTCAGCCGCGCGCTGCTGCGCAGCACGGATCTACTGGGCTCGCGTCTGGACGGAGCCCGGCTGGTGGACGCGGACCTGAGCTATGCCGACCTGCAGCGGACGCGTCTGGACCGCGCCGACCTGCGCGGCGCCCGGCTCACCGGGGCGGCGCTGCAGAATGCGGTGCTGACCGACGCCCGCCTCGACGGGGCGGACCTCAGTTTCGCAAACCTCACCGCGGCCAGCATCGCCGGCGCGCGACTCAACGGCGCGATCCTCGACCGGGCGGTGTGGATCGATGGGCGCATCTGCTCGACGGGCTCGGTGGGAACATGCGACTGAAAGCCATGCCTGCGGCCATGACGCGACCGCTGACCCGCCGGTACCGGGACATCTTCCTGCGCGGAGTCCCGTTGCTGGACGTGCGAGCGCCGGTCGAATTCGCGCAGGGCGCCTTTCCCCATGCCGACCACCTGCCGTTGCTGACCGACCCGGAACGCCACGCGGTGGGCCTGCGCTACCACGAGCAGGGGCAGGCCGATGCCATCGATCTGGGCCACCACCTGGTCAGCGGCGAGATCCGGGAAGCCCGGCTGCAGGGCTGGATCGAATGGTTCGACCGACACCCGGAAGGCCACCTCTACTGTTTTCGTGGCGGCATGCGGTCACGCCTGGTGCAGGAGTGGCTGGCGGAGGCGGGACGGACGATCCCGCGCATCGAGGGGGGCTACAAGGCGCTGCGGCGCTTCCTGCTGGAGAGCCTGGAGGAGACCGCGACGACACTGCCGTTCGTGCTGCTTTCCGGCCGCAGCGGCACCGGCAAGACGCGGGTGATCGAGAGGCTGGAGCAGGCCGTCGATCTGGAAGGCCTCGCGCGCCACCGGGGATCCGCGTTCGGACGCCGGCCCGGTGGGCAGCCAACGCAGGTCGATTTCGAGAACGCGCTGGCAATCCGGCTGCTGCGCCTGCACTCCCGGCAGGATACGGATCAAACGCAGCCGGTGGTCGTCGAAGACGAAAGCAAGCTCGTGGGCCACCGGCTGGTGCCGCCGGTGCTGTTCCGAAACATCAAGGCCGCTCCAAGGGTATTCATCGAGGAGCCGTTGGAGAGCCGCGTGCAGCTCACGCTGGAGGACTACGTGGCCGCCCCTCTGGCGGAGTACGCCGAGCATCACGGCGCAGCGCAGGCGCTTTCCCGCCTTGGCACTGAACTGCTGACCTCCCTCGACCGCATCCGCAACCGTCTGGGGGGTGCGCGGCATCAGGAACTGCGCGCGATGATGACGTCAGCGCTCGACCTGCAGACGCGGACCGGATCCCCGGATGCGCATCGGGCGTGGATACACGCGCTGCTCGTCGAATACTACGACCCGCTGTACGACCACGCGCTACGCCGGCGGGGCGATATCGGCCCGACGCTGTTCGTCGGCAACCGCGCTGAAGTGCTCGCGTTCCTGCAGCAATACGCGGTCAGGCCCAGCCAACCCCAGATCCGAGGCTCCAGGCCGTGCAGCGCATCCTGCTGACAGCCGTATTCCTGGTCCTGGGCTACGCCTTCTGGGCCAGCCCCGACCTGAAGGAGATCGCCGCGGGGGTCGCGCTGTTCCTGTTCGGCATGATCTCGCTGGAAACCGGTTTCAAGGCCTTCACCGGAGGGGCGCTGGAGACCGCCCTGAGGCGCTCCACCGACCGGCTCTGGAAGAGCATCGGCTTCGGGGTCGCCAGTACCACGCTGATGCAGTCCAGCACACTGGTGTCGCTGGTCACCATCTCCTTCGTGAGCGCCGAGATGATCAGCCTCGCGGCAGGCATCGGGATCATCATGGGCGCGAACCTCGGCACAACCACCGGCGCCTGGCTGATCGCGGGCCTCGGTCTGCGGGTGGACATCGCCGCCTACGCGATGCCGATGCTGGTCTTCGGGGTGATCCTGCTGCTGAACCGAAGCCGCCTGCTGAAGGGGATCGGCTATCTCCTGCTCGGGATCGGCTTCCTGTTCCTCGGCATCCATTACATGAAGGAGGGCTTCGACGCCCTGCAGGAGGGCTTCGATCTCGCGGCGTATGCGGTGCCGGGACTGGCTGGCCTGCTGCTGTTCACCGCGATCGGCATGGCGGTCACCGTGATCATGCAGTCCAGCCACGCGACGCTGCTGGTGATCATCACTGCACTGGCCGCTGGCCAGATCACTTACGACAACGCGCTGGCGCTCGCCATCGGCGCGAACCTTGGAAGCGCGTTCACCACCGCGCTGGGCGGACTGACCGCGAACGTCGGCGGCAAACGGCTCGCGGTGGCGCACGTGCTGTTCAACGTAATGACCGCCGCGGTGGCGATTGCGCTGATCGACCAGATGGCCTGGGCGGTGGACCGGATCAGCGCCTGGGTCGGCATTGCCGAAGACGATTTCCTGCTGAAGCTGGCGCTGTTCCACACCCTGTTCAACCTGCTCGGTGTCATCCTGCTGACGCCCTTCGTGCGGCAGCTCGAGCGCCTGCTGGTTCGCTACGTGCACTATGTGCCGCCGCCGGCAGAGCAGCCGCGATTCCTGTTCCCCGAATCGCTGAAGACCCCGGCCACGGCGGTGGCGGCGGTGCGCAACGAGGTCGGCAACCTGTTCGACAACGCCCACATTCTGATCGCCCACGGAATGAGCCTGCGCCGGCGGGTGGTCGACTCCAGCGAATCGCTTTCGGAAGCCGTCCAGCGGACGCGCCGGATCATGCCGCTGGATGTCGACGACGTTTACGAAAAGAAGATCAAGACGCTGCACAGCGCGATCATCGCGTTCATCGGCGAAGTGCAGATCCACGAGGTGGCCGAGCACTGGACCGAGCGACTTTATGACCTTCAGCAGGCGAGCCGTGCGATCGTCGAGGCGGTGAAGGCCACCAAGCACCTGCACA
>PULL01000002.1 GCA_003550945.1 Thioalkalivibrio sp.
CGAGTTCCACGCCCCACTGGTCGAAGGCATTGATTTCCCAAAAGCTCGCGAGCAGATAGATCTTGTGCTCGTAGAGGGCAATCAGCGCCCCCAGGCTCTCGGGGTCCAGCCGCTCCAACAGAATCAGCGTACTCGGACGGTTGCCGGGAAAGCTGCGGTGCGGCGCGAGCCGGGCGATTTCCGACTCCGGAAGGCCTTCGGTGGACATCTCTTGCGCAGCCTCGGCGGCGGTCTTGCCGTGGGCAAGAGCCTCCGCCTGCGCGACCAGGTTGGCCATCAGGATCGAGTGATGCCCGGGCAACGCATGCGCGGGCTCCGCGACCCCGATGAACTCCGTCGGCTCCCAGCGTGTGCCCTGGTGCAGCAGCTGGTAGAACGCGTGCTGGCCGTCCGTCCCGACCGCCCCCCAGACCAGCGGCCCGGTGTCGCGCTCCACGGGTGACCCGTCCAGGCGCACGCCCTTCCCGAGGCTCTCCATCTCGGCCTGCTGCAGGTAGGCGGGCAGGAGCTTCAGGCGCTCGTCATAGGGGAGCACCACCCGCGCACAGGCACCAAGCAGGTTGTGGTTCCAGATATCCACCAGCGCCATGCGCAGCGCTGCGTTCTGCTCGGGCGCCGCGCTCTCGAGCACGTGCCGGTCCATCGCGTGCGCCCCGGCGAGGAAGGCCCGGAATCCTTCCATGCCGAGATACAGCGCGACCGGCAGCCCGATCGCCGACCACACCGAGTACCGGCCGCCGACCCAATCCCAGAAGCCGAACATGTTGCGGGTGTCGATTCCGAATTCCGCGACCCGCCCGGCGTGCGTGGAAACCGCGACGAAATGGCGCGCGACGGCCTCGGGGTGATCGGTGTGCCGGAGCAGCCAGGCCCGTGCCGACCGGGCGTTGGTCAGGGTCTCCTGGGTCCCGAAGGTCTTGGACGCGATGATGAACAGTGTCGTTTCGGGATCCGATTCGCGCAGCACCGCGTCGAGCGCGGCGCCATCGACGTTGGACACGAAGTGCATCCGCAAGGGCGCTCCCGAGACGGTGCTGGCGGCATGCGGAGCCAGTGCCGCACACACCATGCGCGGGCCGAGATCGGATCCACCGATCCCGATGTTGACCACGCTGCGAATCGGTCGCCCCGTATAGCCGACATGACGTCCGTCGTGCACCCGCTGGACCAGATCCTCCATCGTATCCAGCACCGCGTGCACGTCGGCAACGACCTCCCGGCCGTCGATGCGGCAGCTGGCGTCCGGGGGCAGGCGCAGGGCCATGTGGTGCGCGGCCCGGTCCTCGGTGGTGTTCACGTGCGCCCCGTCCCACTGGCGGCGCAATGCGTCGGTCCACCCGGCATCGCCCGCGAATGCGTAGAGCGCGTCCCAGGCCCCGGCGTCGAGCCGCTGGCGGGTCCAGTCGAAACGCAGCCCAGCGACGCTCAACACGTCGCGAAGGACGCGGTCCGGATCGCCGGACAGCAGTTCACGCAGGGACACCGCACGGAGGCGGTCACGGGCGTCCGCCAGCGGATGCCAGCGGGAAGAGGCAGGTTCAGACTTCGGCACGATGGCTCCTCGGTTCTGCGCCGACGGGCAGGAAATGGCAGGACGCCCTAAACTACAATGGCCGGTGCGGCCACACAACGCGTTTCTGGAGTCTCCATGCGCATCCTGTTTGCGAGTAGCGAAGCCTACCCCCTGGTGAAGACCGGTGGCCTGGGCGACGTGAGCGCCAGCCTGCCCGCCGCACTGAAGCGCCGCCGCCACGATGTCCGCCTGGTACTTCCCGCCTACCCGCGCGCAATCAGCCGCCTGGCCGACCCGACACGGCTGCCCGGGCCCGCGGACGCGCCCTGGAGCCTGATCCAGGGCTATCTGCCCGGCACTCCGGTGATGGTCTATCTGGTCGACTGGCCGATGTACTTCGAACGCGACGGCGACCCCTACCGGGCGACGGACGGCAGCGACTGGACCGACAATCCGCAGCGCTTCGCCGCGTTCTCCCGGGCGGTTTCGGCATTGGCGGTGAACGAGGCGCAACTGGACTGGGCACCGCAGATCCTGCACCTGAACGACTGGCAGACCGGCCTGGTGCCTGTGTTCCTGCGCAACCACCCCAAGCGCCCGCCGACCGTCTTCACCATCCACAACCTGGCCTACCAGGGCCTGTTCCCGGGAGCCGTCCGCCACGCGCTGGGCCTGCCGGAGGATCTCTGGAACATGGAGGCGCTGGAGTTCCACGGCCTGTTGTCGTTCATGAAGGGCGGGCTGGTCTTCTCCGACCTGGTCACCGCCGTGTCACCCACCTACGCACGCGAAATCCAGACCCCCGAGGCCGGCATGGGGCTCGACGGCGTGCTGCGCGCACGTTCGGCGAGCCTGCTGGGCATCCTGAACGGGGTGGACTACCGCGAGTGGAACCCGGAGCGCGACGGCTACCTCGAGGCCCACTACAGCGCGGACGACCTTTCCGGAAAGGCGCTGAACAAGGCCGCGCTGCAGCGCGATCTGCAACTGCCGGTCCGGGAGGACGTGCCGCTGCTGGGCCACGTCGGCCGGATGGTGGAGCAGAAGGGAATCGACCTGCTTCTGGAAGCCTGCGCACCCTTTCTCGCAGCCGGCCGGATGCAACTGGCGCTGGTCGGCAGCGGCGAGCGGCGCTTCGAGGACGCCGCGCGCGCGCTCGCAGCCGCGAATCCAGAGCACTGCAGTGTGGTCATTGCCTACAACGAAACCCTTGCACACCGGATCGAGGCGGGCTCCGACGCGTTCCTGATGCCGTCGCGCTTCGAACCCTGCGGAATGAACCAGATGTACAGCCTCCGCTACGGAACGCCTCCGATCGTGCACGCTACCGGCGGGCTGGTCGACACGGTGATCGACGCGAATCCCGCGACACTCGCGGACGGGACCGCGACCGGCTTCTGTTTCGTTCCCGCGAGCGTGACGGCACTCACCGGCGCGATCGAACGCGTGCTGTCGCTGTTCAACGAGCCAGGACAGGAGCGCTGGCGCACGGTGATGCGCAACGGCATGGTGCGCGACTTCGGCTGGAGCCAGAGTTCCGCCGCCTACCTGGATCTCTACCGCAGCCTGCTGGGCAAGACCTGAACTGCGGACCACCGCGGAAAAGGCGCCAGTCGGGGCTGCGTTATACTGCGTCCCGAAGACCGTCACGATCAGGGGGCCGGCCGCCGCGCCGGCCCCATTTGTGCGTGTAGCGCATGCAGGGGGCTCATGAACCGCAATCGAACCGACGAGCGCTTTCTGCCGAAGGACCGGGAGCTCCGCGCGCGAGTCCGGCTGTTCGGCGATCTGCTGGGACAGGTGATCCGCAGGCTGGAAGGCGAGGAAATCTTTGACGCGGTCGAGACGCTGCGCAAGGGCTTCGTCAGCCTGCGCAAACGGGAGGATCCGCGGCTGCGCCAGCGCCTGATGCACCGTATCGTGCGTCAGAGCCCGGACGTGACCGAACGCGTTATCCGCGCCTTCAGCATTTATTTCAGCCTGGTGAATATCGCCGAGGAAGACCTGTATTACCGCTGGCGGCGCGCCCAGGTGAGCAGCGGAGAGCCCCTCTGGGTCGGCTCGTTCGACCGGACGCTGCGCAACCTGCGCGCGGAAGGTGTCACCGCGGCCGAACTCGAACGGCTGCTGTCCGAGATCAGCTACAAACCGGTGTTCACCGCCCACCCCACCGAGGCCCGGCGGCGCACTACGATGGAGAACCAGCGGCGCGTGTTCCGGACCGCGGACCAGCTCAATCACCCGCGCATCGGCGCGGCCGAGCGAAAGCTGCTGATCGAGGAACTGGAAGGACACATCCAGATTCTTTGGCGCACCAACGAGGTGCGGGTGAAACAGCCCCAGGTCCGCGACGAAATCAAGTATGGGCTGTTCTATTTCGAGGAGAGCCTGTTCGAGGCGATCCCGATCGCCTACCGCTTTCTCGAAAAGGCCGTTCGGCGCAGTTACGGAACGCTTCCCGACGGGAGCCTGCCGATCCGCATCCCGGCGTTCCTGCGCTTTGGCTCCTGGATCGGTGGCGACCGCGACGGCAACCCCAATGTGACTCCGGAAGTCACGGCGCTCGCCTGCCGGCTGGCGATGCAGCAGGTGCTGCGCGAGTACCTGAGGCGCGTGTCCCGACTGCGCAACGTACTCACCCACTCGTCGCTGATGTGCCAGCCCTCGGAGGCCTTCCTCGCCAGCCTCGAAGCCGACAACAGCATCGTGCCCGCGGTCTTTCAGGGTTCGATGGACCGCTACGAAACCGAGCCTTACCGGCGCAAGCTGCAGATCATGCTGTTCCGCCTGAAGGAAACGCTGTCCACCGTGGATCGGCGCCTGAAGGGTGAAGCGGCGATTCTGCCCGTGAGTTCCGCCTATGCCGGCGCCGAGGGACTCTTGGCAGACCTCAGGGTGATCCACGACTCACTGGTCAGCCACGGCGAACGCAACATCGCCGGGCGGGAACTCACCGACCTGATCCGGCTCGTGGAAACCTGCGGCTTCCACCTGCACCATCTCGATGTCCGGCAGGAATCCGGCGTGCACAGCCGGGCCGTCGCGGCGATACTGGCGCAGACCGGCGTCGAGCCGGATTACGAATCCCTGGCCGAGCCGTCCCGCCTGGAACTGCTCGGCCGGCTGATCGACCGCGCGGAGCCGCTCGACATCGATTACGACGCGCTGGACGAGGAGTCGCGGGATACCCTGCGGGTGTTCGACGTGATCCGCGAGATGCGGCGGGAGGTTGGTGCGGAAGGCATCGGCACCTACGTGATTTCGATGACGCACGCGGCTTCGCACGTGCTCGAGGTGCTGCTGCTCGGACGGCTGACTGCGCTGGCCGGCCGCCAGGACGGCGACGCCTTCTGCCACCTGCGGATCACGCCGCTGTTCGAGACGATCGAAGACCTGCTGCACGTCGACGAGGTGCTCAACGACCTGCTGGGCAACGCCTGCTACCGGCGCATGCTGGCCGCCAATGGCGACCTCCAGGAAGTGATGCTGGGCTACTCGGACTCCTGCAAGGACGGCGGCATTCTGGCCTCCAGCTGGAACCTCTACGAAGCGCAGAAGAAGATCGTCGCGATCACCGAGGGCTACGGTGTGCGCTGCCAGCTGTTCCACGGGCGTGGCGGCACCGTCGGCCGCGGCGGCGGCCCCAC
>PULL01000128.1 GCA_003550945.1 Thioalkalivibrio sp.
CGCTACCGGCGGCTGATGGATTATGGCGCCTTCCAGGAAACCGGTACCTGAACCAGTCCCGTCCGCCCTGCGCGCGTTTCTGGGGCGGCACTCCGGGATCGACCGGCTGCGGGTGGCGCTGAGCGGCGGACGCGATTCGACCGTTCTGCTGCACGCCCTGTCGGAGCAGGACCGAGACCGCCGTGCGCTGCCGCTGCACGTGCATCACGGTCTGCACCCGCTCGCGGATCGCCAGGCGGAACACTGCCTGCATTTCGCGGCCACGCTGGGCTACGCCTGCGAGGTCAGGGAGGTCCGGGTGCCGGAATCCCCGAAGGAAGGGGTCGAGGCGGCCGCGCGCCGCCTCCGTTACCAGGCCCTCGCCGCAGGCGCGAGTCCCGGAGACTGCATCCTGACCGCGCATCACGCGGCTGACCAGGCGGAAACCTTCCTGCTGGCGGCGCTGAAAGGGAGCGGCCCATCGGGGCTTGCGGCGATGCCGGAGCTGCGTCGTCTCGGCGCGTGCTGGCTCGGCCGTCCGCTGCTCGGCGTGGCCGGGTCGGCGCTGGCGGCCTACGCGGCGGCAAGGGATTTGAGCTGGGTTGAGGATCCGACCAACGAGGATCGGCGCTTCGACCGCAACTTCCTGCGCCGTGAAGTGCTGCCCCGGCTCGCCACGCGCTTCCCCGCTGAACGCAGGCTCGCGCTCGCAGCCGAATTGCAGGGCGAGGTGGTCGACGTGCTCGATGGCCTGCTCGACCCGCTCCTGGAAAGGTTGCAGGGGCCCGATCCGCAAAGCCTGGATCTTCGGCAGTTTTCCGCACAGCCTCCGGCGCGTCGCCCCTGGCTGCTGAGGCGTTTCATTGCGCGCGCGGGTGCGGCCATTCCACGGCGTGTGCCTCTGCTCGAATTTCTTCGTCAACTGGAAGAGGCGGGGGCGGACCGTTGCCCTGCGCTGGATTGGGATGGGTACGCGCTGCGCAGCCACCGCGGCGTGCTGTACCTGCTCGGCCCGTCCGAAACGGATCGGGCGGAACTGCCGCAGGGGCTTGCCTGGCCTGCGGGTGCGCGGGAGTTGCGCCTGCCGGATGGCCGGGTTCTGACACTGGAGGAATTGCGGGATGCAGGCGTGACGGACACCGCGGACCTGAGTGTGGTTTTCCGGCACGGCGGGGAGTGGTTGCGGCAGCCGGACGGCACACGGCGCTCGCTGAAGAACCTGATGCAGGAACGCGGCATCCCGCCCTGGCGGCGGTCGCGAATCCCCTTGATCCAGCGCCGTGGTGAACTCGTCGCGGTTCTCTGGTCGCGCTGAGTGGGTGGGGACGGTCGGGCGGGCGCGATTGAGCGCCGGGGGGCTTTTTGGTAACCTCCGGACGCGTTCCGGCCCTGTCGGTCGGCCGTACTTCCACGGGTGCCCAAATGACGCGTTTCGTATTCATCACCGGAGGCGTGGTGTCGTCTCTGGGCAAGGGCATTGCATCGGCGTCGCTGGGTGCCATCCTCGAGGCCCGGGGACTGAAGGTCACCTTGCTTAAGCTGGATCCCTACATCAACGTGGATCCTGGCACCATGAGCCCGTTCCAGCACGGGGAAGTCTTCGTCACCGACGACGGTGCCGAGACCGATCTCGACCTCGGCCACTACGAACGCTTCGTGCGCATCCGTACTGGCCGCGCGAACAACTTCACCACCGGGCAGATCTACGAAAACGTGATCCGCAAAGAGCGCCGCGGCGACTACCTCGGCGGAACGGTGCAGGTGATCCCGCACATTACTGACGAGATCAAGCGCTCGATCCGTTCCGGGGCCGCCAACGCGGACATCGCACTCGTCGAAATCGGCGGCACCGTTGGCGACATCGAGTCCCTGCCGTTTCTCGAGGCGATCCGCCAGATGGGGGTGGAACTGGGGCGCGAGAACGTGCTGTACATCCACCTGACCCTGGTTCCGTACATCGCGGCCGCCGGTGAGATCAAGACGAAGCCGACCCAGCACTCGGTGAAGGAACTGCGTTCGATCGGTATCCAGCCCGACGTGCTGCTCTGCCGTGCAAACCAGGCGTTGCCCGAGGGGGAGCGCCGCAAGATCGCGCTGTTCACGAACGTCGAGGAAAAGGCGGTGATCTCGGCGGTGGATGTCGACAACATCTACAAGATACCGCTCTGGCTGCACTCCCAGAAGCTCGACGAGATCGTGTTGCGCAAGCTGCGGATCGAGGCGCCGCAGGCCGATCTCTCGGACTGGAAGCACGTGGTCAACGCGATGGAGTTTCCCGAGTCCGAGGTCACGGTGGGCATGATCGGCAAATACGTCGATCTCACGGAGTCCTACAAGTCGGTGAACGAGGCGCTGACGCACGCGGGGATTCACACCGGCACACGGGTGCGCATCCGTTATATCGATTCCGAGAAACTCGAGGGCTCGGATCCGGCGCTGCTCCCGGAACTCGACGGCCTGGATGCGATCCTGGTACCCGGTGGTTTCGGGGAACGCGGGGTCGAGGGGAAAATCATGGCCGTGCGGCATGCCCGCGAGAAGGGCATTCCCTATCTCGGTATCTGCCTCGGGATGCAGGTCGCGGTGATCGAGTTCGCGCGCAACGTGGCCGGGCTGGAGGGGGCGCACAGCACCGAGTTCATGCCCGAAACGCCGCATCCCGTGATCGCGCTGATCACCGAGTGGCAGGACCGGGAAGGGCGCATCGAGCGGCGGGATGCGGACAGCGATCTGGGCGGCACCATGCGGCTGGGTGCGCAGAGCGCGGCGCTGATCGAGGGCACGCTGATGGCACGCACCTATGTCCAGCCGCGGATCCAGGAGCGCCACCGTCACCGCTACGAGTTCAACAACGCCTACGGCGAGCGTCTGCAGGCGTCTGGCATGGTCTTTTCCGGGCGTTCCGAGGATGGCAGCCTCGTCGAGGCGATCGAGTTGCCCGAGCACCCCTGGTTCATCGGCTGCCAGTTCCATCCCGAGTTCACCTCGACCCCGCGCGATGGGCATCCGCTGTTCACCGGCTTCGTCAGTGCCGCCCGGCGCTACCAGGAAGCCAAGGCCACCTTCGCCAAGCAGACTGTCGCATGACCCTGCCCATGGATCTTTGTGGTTTTCAGGTCGGTCCGGACCGGGCGTTTTTCCTGATTTCGGGTCCCTGCGTGATCGAGTCGGAGCAGCTCGCGCTGGACACCGCCGGCACGCTCAAGGAGATCGCCGACACGCTGGGCATTCCCTTCATCTACAAGTCCTCGTTCGACAAGGCGAACCGGTCATCCACCCGGAGTTTCCGCGGGCCGGGCATGAACAAAGGCCTGCAGATCCTTGAAACAGTAAAGAAATCCATTGGTGTTCCGGTGCTTACCGATGTGCATGAAGACACCCCGCTCGGCGAGGTGGCGAGCGTGGTGGACGTGCTGCAAACCCCGGCGTTCCTTTGCCGGCAGACCAACTTCATCCAGAACGTCGCCCGCCAGGGGCTGCCGGTGAACATCAAGAAAGGCCAGTTTCTCGCGCCCTGGGACATGGACAACGTGGTCTCGAAGGCGCGTGAAGTCGGCAATGAACGGATCATGGTCTGCGAGCGCGGCGTTTCGTTCGGGTACAACACCTTGATCTCGGACATGCGCGGGCTTGCGGTGATGCGCCGAACCGGATGCCCGGTGGTCTTCGATGCGACGCACTCGGTGCAGCAGCCGGGCGGCCTGGGTGCGGCCTCCGGCGGGCAGCGCGAGTTCGTGCCGGTGCTGGCCCGCGCGGCGGTGGCCGCGGGCGTGTCGGGCCTGTTCATGGAGACCCATCCCGATCCCGAGCAGGCACTTTCGGACGGGCCGAATGCCTGGCCCTTGCCGATGATGCGGGAGCTGCTCGAAGCCCTGGTGGAGCTGGACCGGGTGGTGAAGGCGCGTCCGTTCGCAGAATCCGCGTTCGGCCTGGGTTGAAGCCGGCGCCGTCGAGAATTCCGATTCCGTCCCGGAGGGCATCCGGGAAGAACCCTTCAAGGAGACAGCCATGGCACTCATTGCCGATCTGCATGCCCGGGAGATCGTCGATTCCCGGGGTAACCCGACCGTCGAGGCGGACGTGATCCTCGATTCCGGCGCACGCGGCCGTGCGGCGGTGCCGTCGGGTGCGTCGACCGGCTCCCGGGAGGCGATCGAGCTGCGGGACGGCGATGCCCGTTACGGTGGCAAGGGCGTGCTGCGCGCGGTGGCGAACGTGAACGGCGAACTGCGCGACGCGCTGCGCGGGGCCGAGGCCGATCAGCAGGCGATCGACCGGCGGATGATCGAACTCGACGGCACGTCGAACAAGGAACGGCTCGGCGCGAACGCGCTGCTGGCGGTGTCGCTCGCGCTCGCGCAGGCTCGTGCGGCCGAGGCAGGGCTGCCGCTGTTCCAGAGCCTTGGTGGGAAGGAGGCGAACATCCTGCCAGTGCCGATGATGAACATCATCAACGGCGGCGCGCACGCGAACAACAGCGTCGACATGCAGGAATTCATGATCGTGCCGGTGGGGGCGGGCAGCCTGACGGAAGCCGTGCGCTACGGCGCCGAGGTGTTTCACGCGCTGAAGGCGCTGCTCCACGGACGCGGGCTGGGCACCGGGGTGGGTGACGAGGGCGGCTTCGCCCCGGACCTGCCGTCCAACGCGGCTGCGGTGGAAGTGATTCTGGAGGCGATCGACAAGGCCGGGTTCAAGGCCGGCGAGGACATCTGGATCGGGCTGGACTGTGCGAGTTCCGAATTCTACCGGGACGGACGCTACCACCTGGCCTCGGAGGGACGCGAATTCTCCGCCGCGGAGTTCATTGACTACCTCGCGCAATGGGTGGACCAGTACCCGATCCTCACGATCGAGGACGCACTGGCCGAAGACGATTGGGAGGGTTGGAAACTGCTTACGGACCGCCTCGGTGGACGGGTGCAACTGGTTGGCGATGACCTGTTCGTCACCAATACGCGCATCCTCCAGCAGGGCATCGACCAGGGTGTCGCGAATTCCATCCTGATCAAGGTGAATCAGATCGGGACCCTGACCGAGACGTTGGAAGCGATCGCGATGGCGCGCGCGGCCGGCTACAGTTCGGTGATCTCGCACCGCTCCGGCGAGACCGAGGACGTGACCATCGCCGATCTGGCCGTCGCCACCGGCGTGGGCCAGATCAA
>PULL01000026.1 GCA_003550945.1 Thioalkalivibrio sp.
CACCGCGACCGGGCCGAGATCGAGTCATTTCTGGCACAGGTGGCGGAACGCCTGAACGAGATCGACGCCGTTTTCCGCGAGAGCCTTGCAAGCCGGCGGGAAGGCTACGAGGAAGGACAGGCGCTCGGCAGGAAGGTCGACGACCAGGTCAACGAGATCGAGGCTTCGGTCGGTCGGTCGCAGGACCTCGAATCGCTCAAGGGCGCGCTGCGGCAACGCATCGACGTGATCCGCTCGCATATGCGCCAGTACCGGGAGAGCGAAGAGCAGCGTCTGGCGGAGGCGGAGCGCCAGGTCGAGCGGCTGAACGACCGGCTGCAGAGCGTGCAGCATGAATCCGACGAACTCAGGCGGCGGTTGAAGGAAGAACGCGACCTCGCGATGGTGGACCCGCTCACCGGTATCGCGAACCGCTTTGCCTACAACGAGCGGCTCGAGCTTGAAGTCGCGCGCTGGAAGCGCTATCGCTCGCCGCTGACGCTGGCCGTCTGGGACATCGACCGTTTCAAGGACGTGAACGACCGGTATGGCCACCAGGCCGGCGACAAGGCGCTGACACTGATCGCGCAACTGATCCGCAGGCACATCCGCGAGACGGACTTCGTCGCCCGCTACGGTGGCGAGGAGTTCGTGCTGCTGCTGCCCGAAACCGCGCTTAACGAGGGGGCCGCCGCCGCAGAGCACATCCGGCGGGAGGTGATGGACTGCGGTTTTCACTACCAGGGGGAGCCGGTACCCATCACCATTTCCTGCGGCATGAGCGAATTTCGCGACGGCGACACGGGGCAGGAGGTGTTCGGCCGCGCGGACGCTGCGCTCTATCGCGCCAAGGCCCAGGGCCGCAACCGCTGCGTGACCGACTGACGTTACGGCACCGGCCGCGCACGCGGCTGTTTGATCTCGCAGGCAGGGGACAGATGTGCAAATCCGTCCCCGGGGTGCGGACCGGTTGACGCTCGTTCCCTCGGGCCCTTACCTTACCGGCACCATCACGCGGGGGCGGCTGCACGAATCGGTCCCCGCGGGAAACCACCGAAGGCAAAGGATCTGACCCATGAGTGATCGCATCGACGCCAAGGCCCTGGACCAATTGTTCTTCGAGGCCCGCACCCACAACGAGTGGCAGGACCGCCCGGTGAGCGACGAACTGTTGCAGGAGCTCTTCGACACGCTGCGCTGGGCGCCGACCAGCGCCAACTGCAGCCCGGCCCGAATCGTCTTCGTGAAAAGCCCCGAGGCCAAGGCCCGCCTGCTGCCCGCCCTGATCGAGGGCAACGTGGAGAAGACGCGGACCGCACCGGTAACCGCGATCATCGGACACGACCTGGAGTTCCATGAGCAGCTTCCGCGCCTGTTCCCGCATACGGACGCGCGCTCCTGGTTCGTCGGGAACCAGCCGCTGATCGAGGCCACCGCGTTCCGTAACGGCACGTTACAAGGTGCGTACCTGATCCTCGCAGCCCGAGCGCTGGGCCTCGACTGCGGACCGATGTCGGGCTTCGATGCCGACAAGGTCAACGAGGCTTTCTTCCCGGACAGCAGTGTCCGCGTCAACTTCCTCTGCAACCTCGGCTACGGCCGCCCCGAGGCACTGTTCCCGCGCAGCCCGCGCTTCAGCTTCGAAGACGTCTGCCGGATCGAATAGCCGGGCGGAGAATCCCGGAGAGCGGGAGAGAGTCAAAATCCGTCCCGCGAGGCCCAAACGGATGGGCCCGAATCCGCCTGCGCCAAATCTGATATCTTCGCAGGGCATCGATGCCGACACTGCGTCAGACTGCGGATTTCGCCTTCGTGACCACTGCCATCACCCCCGTACGCCAGCGCCTCGTCGCGGAGGCGCTGCGCCTGGAGGAAGACCGACTTGGCCGGATCCTGGACGATCCGGTGGCGGATGCGCGTGCCCGCGAGGCGGGGGGCGACTTTGAACAGCGGGTGGTGCGGCGGGCCGCGGAAACCGCGTCCGGGAAACGCTTCGCCGCGACCCTCGATGGCCTGGTGCAGATCCGTTTCTGGCTGGTACTGCTGGCGCTGGGCCTTGCGTTGCTGGCTGGCCTGGGCGCCGCGGCCGCCGTGTTCGGCCAGGATGCGACGGTCAACATCGGCTGGGCGCTCGCTGCGCTGCTGGGGCTGCAACTGCTGATGCTGCTGCTCTGGGTGGGGTTCACGCTCTACCGTCCGCGCGGAGGCGGCGGTGCGCTCGGCCGGGCGGCGCTGGCGGCGGCCCACGCCCTTGGCAGGCGGCTTTCCAGGCGGCCCGACTCCGCCGTTGTTCTGTCCGCGAGTGTCGGTCTGTTGCGCCAGGGCGGTCTGGGGCGCTGGATCGCCAGCGCCCTCACGCATGGGCTCTGGGCGGCGTTCTGCCTGGGCGCGTTGGTCGGCTCGGTGTTCGCGCTGAGCGTGCGGCAATACGAGTTTGTCTGGGGCACGACGCTGCTGACCGAGGAGAGCTTCGTTGCGATGGTCGGAATGCTCGGAGCCCCAGCGCAGTGGCTGGGCTGGCCCGTGCCGGACGAGCAGGTGGTGCGCGCGAGCCGCATCGGGCTCGAAGGAGCCGTCGGGCGCGAATTGTGGTCAGGACTGCTGCTGGCCTCGTTGCTGTTCTACGGACTGCTCCCGCGAACGCTGTTGGCCGGGATCAGCCTGCTGCTGGTGCGACGTGCAGCTGGGAAGCTGCGCCTGGACACGAGCCTTCCCGGCTACGCACGTCTGTCGGAACGGTTGAGCCCCCGCGCGCGCTCGATCGGCGTATTGGATCCCCGTCCGGTCGAGCAGCAGGGCCCGGACAGACCTCCGAGGGGCCGGCCGGCGCCCGTGACTGGAGTCGCGCTGCTGATCGGGCTGGAACTGGAGCGGGGCACCGGGGATTGGCCGCCACGCGTGGCCGGGGTGGATTGGATCCCCCTGGGCCGGGCGGACGATCGCAGCCAGCGGCGTGACGTGCTCTCGGCCCTCAGGGCCCGAAGCGAGCCGCCCGGGGTGGTGCTGGTCGTCTGCTCGCTGGCCCGGACCCCGGATCGGGGCGCCGAGCGGTTCTTCTCGACCTTGCGCGAGCAAACGCACGCCCCCGTCTGGGCCGTGCTCGACGAGGGCAGGCAGTTGGCCGCGCGCGGCGGGGCGCGGGCCTTGCGGGTCCGGCAGTGGCAGCAGGCGGGCACCCGCGCCGGTGTCGACTACGTGCTCGAGGCTGAACTCGACGATGCCGGTCACCCGGGCACTCGGGAGCTGGTGGAGCTCTTGGGGCATGCGGGGGAGAGCGGATGAGCGCGATGCTCAAGGTGGTGGTGGTCGGACACACCAACACTGGCAAGACGTCGCTTTTGCGGACGCTCTCCCGTGACGAGCGCTTTGGGGAGGTCTCCGATGAGCCGGCCACGACACGGCAGGTGGAGGGCATCCAGCTGCTGCTGTCCGACGGAGAGCCGGTGATGGTGCTGCTGGACACCCCGGGGCTGGAGGATCCGGACGGCGTGCTCGATGCGCTGGACCGGCACGCCGGCACCGAGCGGTTCGACATGCCCGAGCGCGTGCGCCGCTTTCTCGACTCTCCCGAGGCCACGACCCACTACGAGCAGGAGGCCAAGGTCCTGCGCCAGATGCTGGAGTGTGACTCGGCAATCTACGTGATCGACTGCCGGGAACCCGTGCTCGGCAAGTATCGCGAGGAACTCACGATCCTCACCTACTGCGCGATTCCGGTATTGCCGGTGCTGAATTTCGTGGCAAGCCCGGCGAGCCGCGAGAGCGAGTGGCGCGAACAGTTGGCCCGGCTGAACCTGCACGCGGTGGTGGCCTTCGACACCGTGGTGTTCGACGAGGCGGGCGAGCGCCGGCTCTACGAGAAGCTGCGCACGCTGCTCGATGCGTTCGACGGATCCCTGCGGCGCTTGATCGAGGACCGGCGGCAGCAGGGCGAGTGGCTACGCCGCGCCGCCGCGGAATACCTCGCCGAGTTGCTGATCGATACCGCTGGCTGCCTGCGCGTGATCCCCGGGGATCTCGAGCCCAAGAAGCTGCGGGAGATGATCCTGCGCAACCAGGACGCGGTGCGCCAGCGCGAGCAACGCAGCGTCGACGCGCTGCTGCGGCTGTTCCGGTTCAGCAGCCGGCACTACGAGCACCAGCACCTACCCCTGGTGAACGGTTCCTGGGGCATGGATCTCTTCAACCCGGATGCACTGAAACACTACGGTATCCGAATGGGCGGAGGCGCCGCGGCCGGCGCCGCAGCAGGGGCCGCCGTCGATGCGGCGACTCTTGGGGTCACGCTGGGCGTCGGCACGCTGACAGGAACCGCGATCGGCGCGCTGCTCGGCACCTCGGTCCCGCTCCGGCAGCGGATCTGGGGACGATTGCACGGGTTCTCGGAGTGGCGGGTATCGGACGACACCCTGCGTCTGCTGCTGCTGCGCCAGATGGCGCTGATCCGCGCCCTGTTGCAGCGTGGGCACGCGGCGCAGGCGCCATTGGCCGGAGGGGAGGCAACGGAGGCGCGCTGGACTCGAGAGCCCTTGCCGGCACCGGTGCGCGAAGCGCGCCTGAAGCCGCGCTGGTCACGTCTCAATGCGGAAATCTTCGACCCCGCCCGCAGTGACCGCCAGGTCGCGGTCCAGCGCCTGACCGAGGAGATCCTCGCCGCACTGGCCGAGGAAGAGGGCAGGCGCTAAAGCAGGAATCACGGCGTTTTCCCCTCTCCCGCTTGCGGTTCCTCTACATTTCCGACACCTTCCCAGCGCCATTCTCCCGGCGTCTGTCCCGGATTTCCTTCACCCGCTCCACGCCCTTGATGCGCTGGGCGTGCACCACGTCGAGCTTGCCTTCGAGTTCCCTGCGCTCGTCGTCGTCCAATTCCGCTGCCAGTTCTTCCCTCAGGTCCTGTTCCTTTTTCTTGAGCTTCTTGAGCACTTTGCGGATGTGCTCGAGCTCTTCGCGCTGGGTGGTCTGATCCTTGTTCATGAAATCCGTCAGTTTGGCCAGGAGTTTCTTGGTCTTCATGGGCGCGTCTCCCCGGTGGCGCGGTCACTGGGCTCCGAACTGCGGGCGATGCGCTCGATATCGCGATCATCAAGCGCGAGAGTCGCGTCCGTGATGCGGTCGGCGGGCTCGTCGGACAACAGCAGGGTTCTGGCGGCG
>PULL01000178.1 GCA_003550945.1 Thioalkalivibrio sp.
GCAGGAAGGTTGTTGTGGATCAGACGGCGACGGAGTGGCCGCTAGTGTATCCACTCCAGTCGCTCCCACCGAGCGCCTGGGTGCCTGTTAAGGGTCGCTTGCGACCCCAGATGGCCGGTAGCGGCAGCGGCCGGCCCAAACCGAGCACTCAGCAGTCCACGCGAGGGGCGGCAATGACGCGCTCACCCGAGACTTGGAAACGGAACAGGTCGAGCGCAACAAGATCCTGCGCGGCTATCGCCGATCGACTCGGACCGATCCCCCAAGGCGCGCGGACCTGTCACCCTTGGACCCGACTGGGAGTTCAGAAGCTGTACCGAGCCCGAAGCTCCAGACGCCAGTCATTCTGGCGCTCGCCGAACTCGGTGTTCCGACCGCCGGTGAGCACCGCGAGACGCCCGCGCAGTTCCAGATTGGCGATGCCCGTGTAGCTCAGCTCCGGGATCAGCGAAGCGCTTCCGTCGTTCAGATTGACGATCGCTGTCCCGCCGACGGCCCAGTACAGGAGATCCCGGGGTTCGTTGTTCCGCACCCGAAGATAGAGATAATCGCGCATCACCTGTGGTGCGCCGTAGCCGGACGCACGCGCCTGCGCGGCTCTGCGCTGTACCAGGGGATCCTCCCCGCTCTCGCGGGCGAGATCGAAGAAATTCCGGATTTCCTGGCGCGTGTAACCGGCGCCGTTTCGGTAGTACTCGGCGATCCAGGTGGTTTCTCCCTGCGTCAGATAGCGCAGCCCCAGAAGTACATCGGTGGACCGGGCGTCGCGGCTGCCCAGCGTCCCGTCATCGTCCACGACCGTGACCTCGCGCCGGCCAAATCCTGCCAGCTCGGCGTGCACCTCGAAATGCGGCGCCAGATTTCGGGACAGCGCGATTCCCAATGCGCCGGGGCGGCTGCCGCTGGCGCGGGCCGTCAGATGGATATCGGTATCCCGGTAGAGCAGATAGACGCGGCCCGCCGGGTTGAGCGCGCTGTCGGCACCGAAGTCCTCGTTCAGATCGTCGTTCACCGGCAGGATCAGCGGATTGAGCACCAGCGTGCGCAGCGGCTCAGCGAAGCTCCGGACGTACTCAGCCTGCGCGAGCACGAATCCCTCGCGCGTGAGGTCTGGGTCCGTGGGGTCCTTCGGCCGCTCCAGAAAAGCGACCGGATTCCAGGCATAGCCGGTGCCCCAGCGCAGAGTGCGTTTACCGACCTCTGCCGACAGACGGTCGCTGGGGCGGTGGTTCAGATAGAGTTCCTGCGCGGTGACGTCGTCACTGCTGCCGAAGACGTCGTCCCGCCACTCGGCCTGCAGGCGGCCGTTCAGAGTCGTGTCATCCCAGCGGTATTGACCGGACAGGTTTCCGGTCGCGCGGTAACGCTGGAAATCGCGGCGCTGCCCGTCCGGAAAGTTCAGGGCATACAGCGCGGAATCTCGGTCCAGCAGGAAATGTTCAAAGCTTCCCTGCAGATAGCCGGAAACCTCGTAGGGCTTGCGTTCGTAGCGGCCGACATCGAAGTCGAACTCGAATTCGGCAAGGCCAAGCGCGGGCAACAGGAACAGCAGGAGCCCAATCCGCCCGTGCCTCAACGCCGCAGATCCCCGATCCTGGGCAGGTAGCTCAGCGAGAATACTTCATCCGGAAAATCGCGCCGGGCGATCCCGGAAAACAGCATCACCGAGCGATAGCCGCGCTGCAGCGGGCTGGTTGTTTCGAGCATCGCGGGCCGCACGATACCGTCGCCGAAATCGGTCATCCGGCTGTACTCCAATGTCTTGATCAGCAGGCCGGTGGCCGCGTAGGCCTCGATCTTCGCCGGGGTACGGGTCTGCTGGTCCACCCACATCTTCAGACGATCGTAGGCGACCTCGGGTCCGCGGGCCTGGAGGTCGAGCACGTACTGGTCCGCGTCCTCTTCGAGCAGGGTCGCGCTGTACTCGACGCTGAAATCGAGGCGCAGGATGTCGGTATTGCTGAACACGCCACCGACGACCGACTGCAGGCTGGTGATCCGGATCGGCCTGCCGACGTCGGGAATGTACAGCCACATGTTCTCCCCAAGGCGCAGCGTCGACCGGCCACGCTCGCTCGCCGGGTCCAGAAATACCGCCGCCATGCTGTCGGCACCGCTGCGTACCGTGTACAGCACGAATTCCCGCGAACGGCCATCCGGTTCCACGTTGATGATCTTCCGATACATCTCCAGCGCACCCGGCTGCATGCGCTGGTCGACCTCCGCGAGCAGTGCATCCGCCTCCACGGCCCAGAGCGGTCCGCAGCCGAGAATCGCGAGCAGGATAATGGCGGCAAAGCGGGTTCGGATCGATCGGATCATGCTCATGGTGCTCTCCCTACACATGCCGTAGCGCGGTGTTCGGGTCCATTCGCGCGGCCTTCCACGCCGGCTGCAGACTGGCGGCCGCCGCGACCGCGACCACGATCGCGGCCACCCACAGGATATCGCCGAGCGCGAGCGCAGGGGCCAGCACGATCTCCTGACGCCCGAAGGCAAACTCCAAGGGCCAGACGTTCAGAAGTTGGACTACCCCAAGGCTGATCAGCATGCCGACGAGAGTGCCGACTACGCCCAGCAGCACACCCTCACCCACGAACAGTAAGAGGATCCGCCCCGGCGGCGTCCCGATCGCGGCGATCGTGCCAATCTCGCGCACGCGCTCGTAGACCGACATGATCATCACGTTCATCACCGCAATCAGAACGATCCCGACCAGCATGATGCGAATGAACAGATCGAGCAGATCGATCATGCGCGCGATGTTCGCAAACGGCGTCAACTGATCCCAGGTGTGAACGGTCAGCAGCGGCTGTCCGCGCGGATTCACGATGTCGCCCAGCCTCTGTTCGAGACGGCGCGCCACGCGCTCGGTCTGACCGGGATCCTGAAGCCGGATCGCGATCTGGTTCACTTCCGGCGCATCCATGCGCAGCAGCGCACGGGCATCATCGATATGCAGGTAGCCGTCCCGACCACCAGGCCCGGTCACCGCGTCGAGGACGCCTTGCACGAGGAAGGTTCTTCCGTTCACCGAACCATCGACATTGGTCGCCACCAGCACCACCGTGTCGCCTACCTGCACTCCCATGCCGCGGGCAAGCAGTTCCGGGAGCAGGAGCGCACCGGGCTCCAGCAGACCGTTGCGGATCTCGCCATCCAGCAACCGCCCGGCCAGCAACGGCATCGCCGCTGCTTCGCGCTCTGGCTCCACACCGTTCAGCCGGATGTTGGTCGTCTCGTCGAAGTCACTGAGCATGGCACCGAATTTCAGCCGCGCAGTAATCGCCTCCACCTCCGGCATCTCTCGAAGCAGGGCCTCGACCCGGGCGACCAGCTCGGGCTTCATGTTCAGATTCAGCGGCAGGTTCTCGATCGACGCGACGTAACCACGCTGGTGTACCTGCAGATGCCCGAGCATCGAGTCGGTGATCTGTCCGATCATAATCTGCTTGAAGGAGGCCGACACCGCGACGAACAGCAACACGGCGACCATCCCGAGCACGATCAGCCCCGAGGTCAGCAGGCTGCGGCGCCAATACCGCACGAGGTTGCGTGCCGACAACCGCAGCACCCGGATCATGCGGTGCCTCCGGCGCCATTCACGATCCGTCCGTCCTCCAGGTGGAAGACTTCCTCGGCCGCGTCGACGATACGCGGGTCATGAGTGGAGAAAACGAACGTAGTCCCGAATTCGTCGCGCATCGCCTTCATCAGGTCGATGATGCGCAGCGCGGTCACATGGTCGAGATTCGCGGTGGGTTCGTCGGCCAGCACCAGTTTCGGCTTCGAAGCGAGCGCGCGGGCGACCGCCACCCGCTGCTTCTGGCCACCCGAAAGCTGGTCCGGTCGTTTGTCCGCACGATCGGCGATGCCGACCGCTTCGAGCAGTTCGGCAACCCGCGCCCGACGCTGCGCCACGGGCCAGTTCTGCACCATCAGCAGCGGATACTCGATGTTCTCGGCCGCGCTCAGCACCGGGATCAGGTTGAAATCCTGAAACACGAACCCGAGATTCGCCCCCCGGAAGTCGGCGGCCTCACGCCTCCCGAGGGAGGCAACGTCCGTGTCCAGCACGCGCAGCGTGCCGTCCGTGGGGCGGTCGAGGCAGCCGATCATGTTCAGCACCGTGCTCTTGCCGCTGCCGGACGGTCCGACGAAGGCGACGAAGCCACCGGACTCGATCGAGAAGTCGACCCCCCGGACGGCGTGAACGCTGACATCACCCGTGCGATAGGTCTTGTGCAGACCCGTTGCCTGGACCAGGGCCATGTGCCCGAAACTCAGTAGGCCAGTTCGAGCCGGTCCAACTGCTCCTTGGTGATGTCGCCCCAGCGCTCGAGGTTCCACGCATCGTCGCCCACCCAGGCCTTGAACACCGCGAGATTGCGCTGCCGCTCGTCATCGTCAGCGCCCAGGTGCTCATACATGTTGCCGGGCTTGCCTTCAGGGTGGCTACTGCCGTCGTCGAGGCGACGCATCAGGGCCCCGGTATCGGGATAGACCACGAACATGATCAAATCCGCATAGGAGTCCATACGTGGCCCGAGCCCCATCTCTTCGTAACGGTCCTTGTCCGCGTCGAAATCGCCGACATAGGGGGCGTTTACGCCGTGGCAGCCAGCGCAGTGAACCTCAAAAAGAGGCTGCACATGTTCTGTGTAGGTCACCTCTTCGGCGTACAACGGCGCAACCGCAAGCGCCAGTGCGCCTGCGGCAAAAAACACGGGAAGGTTCTTCACAGCGTCACCTCGACAGGAAGGAACACAGGCGGTCCACCCAACCGGGTTCCGGGCAAACCACGCCCCCTACCCTATGCCTCGGACACCCCAGAAGCAATGCGGTCTCCAGCACTTCGCGCATCGTTCTTATCGTCAGGCCAACGAAGAACAGGTGGATCGGTTGCTGCCCGAACCGGACGAGAGCCGGATCAGCGAATCGAGACACCGGCCCCGTCGATCAGCGATAGCCGCGCCGGTGGTTGTAGCGCTCGACCTGTTCCGGACTGAGCACGTCCATCATCTCTAGATGGTAGAGAAGATGGGTGGCGCGCAGTCGGCCCCGCAGTTCAGCAGCCTTCATCGAGGCCTTCAGCACCGAGTCCGGCGTGGCCTCCC
>PULL01000182.1 GCA_003550945.1 Thioalkalivibrio sp.
ATGTCGGTCCCGGCCTCGAACTCGATGGTGATCGAGGCCACCCCGAGCGCCGAGGTCGACGTCATGTTGCGGATGCCGTCCCCCGTGCGCAGGTCCTGTTCCAGCGGGTCGGTAATGCCGCGCTCGACATCTTCGGCGCTGGCGCCGGTCCAGACCACGCGCACCGAGACGAAATCCAGCTCGAAATTCGGAAAGAACTGGGTGTTCAGCTTCACCAGCGCGAAGGAGCCGCCGAGTACCATCAGTGCGACCAGCAGGTTGGCGGCCAGCCGGTGCCGCAGGAACAGTTCGATCAGCCCACCGGAGCGGGCTTGGGAAGGGGCGGGACCGGCGCCTTCGGTCAGTGTGCTGCTCATCGGCTTGTCACCCGCGCTCGTCCGGACCGTTCAGCTCGACTTCCACCCGCAGTCCATCGACTGCGTTCGGCAGACGCGTGGCTACCAGCACGTCACCGGCCTCCAGTTCCGGGTGGCGGATCAGTGCCTGGGTGCGACCGGCCGCGTCGGTCACTTCGCCCAGGCGTTCCACGTTCAGTCCCTGCAAGCGCCCGTCGACCACGCGGAAAACCCGGTCGCGGCCATACAGGCTTTCAAACGGAACCACCACGCTTCCGGCCTCTTCGGGCAGCGCGAGCCGCAGGCTCACAAAGCGGTTCAGCGGCAGCTGCCGGGCTCCCGCGGTCACCCGGAACAGGGCGCTGATCCCCGCCTCGCCACTGCGGGTTTCCCCGGCAAGCCGGTCCAGTGCCGCCTCCACCGGCTGCCCGGCGACGACTGCCTCGGCCTGCAGTGCATAGTCCTGAGCCAGCAGGTCGGTGATGCGCGGCAAAACCACCTCGGGCAGGTTCGCGCGGATCTCGAGATCGTCCAGCGCGTAGAGGCGGACCAGGGCATCGCCAACCCGTACACGCTCGCCCGGGCTCACGTGCACCTCGACGACTCGTGAGGCGGGCGCGGCGCGGATCTCGGTGCGGGCGAGATCGATCCGCGCCCGTTCTGCGGCGGCTCGAGCCCGCTGTGCCCGAGCCTCGGCCTGGGCCAGGCGGCTGGGCGCGTCCGCGATCGCCTGCTGGCGCGCATCCACGGCCACGCGTGCCTGTTCCAGGCTGCGCTGGGATTCGTCCACTTCGGCCTCGGATCCCAGGTTGCGGGTCCGCAGGTCGCGCGTTCGGTCCACCGCGCGCTGGGCGATCTGGAGCAGCGCCTGCTCGCGTTGGAGCATGCGGCGGTCCGTCTCTGCGCGCAGCCGTTCACTCTCCACGGCGGCTTCGGCTTCGTGCAGCTCGGCTTCGCGTTGTTCCAGGGCCAGGCGGGTCTCCGAGGGATCGATGAGGACCAGCAGCGCTCCGGGATCGACCACGTGGCCCGTTCGGGCCGGCACCGACGCGATCTCCCCCTCGACGGCCGCGCGCAATACCGACGTCTGCGGCGATGACGTTCTCCCGTACAGCTCCAGCGTGGGCCGGTGCGTGCCCGGCTCCACAACCATTCCGCGCACCTGCCACACCCGTTCGCTGACTTCCGGCGGGGGCGCAGTCGGGCCGGTGGCACGCAGGATCACGAACCCGACGACGGCTGCGGCGAGGATCAGGATCGGCAATGCCTTGCGGAGGATTTTCGCGGGGGCCATCGGGTTCTCTGAGGCGGAGGAGGGGGATGGGGCGTATGACGTCGTGCCCGGCGCGGGGTTCCCGCCCGAGGCGGGTGCGTGGGAGACGATGCGTCTGAAGTATAGCCGAGCGAGGGCGCCATGTTCGGGGGGCAGCGGTGCTTCGGACGGGGGAATTCCTTGGCGTAAATGGTGTCATCACTGCTAAGCTGACCAAGTACGCGGCATGCTTCGCCGCGATATCGGAGGAAGTCGAAATGCAGCGACAACAGATGCTCAAGGGGTTCGCGATGGCCCTTGCTGGCGTGTTCGTTCTGGCCTTCGCTGGTGCGGCGATCGCGCAGATGGGGCAGCAGCGGGGGCAGCAGCCGAGCGCGCTGGAGCGGGAATACATGGAGATCCAGCAGCGGCTTGCGGAAGCCCAGGACAAGGCGTTCGAGAACAACCCGGAACTTCGGGACAAGGCCGAGGGCCTGGAAGAGCTGGTGACGGACAAGATGCGCGAAGCGGGCTACGACCTGGGCGACATCATGGAAACGATGCTCGCCACCCAGGCCAAGATGCAGGAGGCGCGGACCGATGCACAGCGCCGGGAGATCATGGAGTCCCGGGAGGTGCGCGAGGCGCAGCGGAAGATGCAGGAGGCCCAGCGGGCGGCAATGGAAGACCCGGAGGTTCAGGCGGCCCAGCAGCAGTTCGAGGAGGACATGCTGACGGCGATGCGGCGCGAAGACCCGGAGACCGACCGCCTGTTCGAGCGGCTCCAGGAAATCCAGCGCGAGGCTCAGCGCGCGCCGCGCTGAGCCCCCGGCTCAGTCGTCTGCGTCGAAGTCGAAGGTACCCACCGGTTCGCCGGCGATCTGCCGGCGCACCACCCGCACATCCTTTTCGTTGAGGGCGAACGGAAAACTGAAGATGTCGGCAGGGCTGGAATCGCCGTAGGGGCGGTTGCAGGCCGAGACCGTGTCATCCGCCTTTCCGGGACAGCCGGAAGTCCGGAAGGGCGTGCCGGTTTCGATCAATGCGTCGAGCTCGGCGCTTTCGAGTCCGAAATCGGTAATTCGGCCAGCGGCGTCAAAGCGCATGTCGGCGACGCGCGCGCCCGCGAAGTCGATCAGGAAACGCCCCAGCTGCACCCGGCGCCAGTGATCGCGGGGAACCGGGTCGCGATCCTCCATCAATGAGCCCCGCTCCGGAAAGAAGGCGAACATGTGGTTGTGTCCGCCCATGTCACGGATGCGTTCGCAGATCTCCATCATGTCCCGTTCGGTCTCGCCCATGCCGCAGATCAGGTGCGCGCCGAATTTCTCCGGTCCGAAGATCTCGGCGGCCCATTCCAGCGCCCGCCAGTAACGGTCCCATCGGTGCGGACTGTCCACGGTCTTGCCACGGGTCTGTTCGAAAATCTCGGGGGTCACTGCGTCCAGTGCCACGGTGAAAATGTCGGCGCCGCGGGTCCGCAGATCCTCCATGTCCGCGTAGCGCATGGTCGTTGGGTTCGACAGAATCGATACCGGAACGTCGGGTACCTCGGCGACCCAGCGATCCAGCAGCGTGACCGTGTCCTCGCCCGACTCCGGGTGGGTGATCATCGAAATGCACATCCGTTCGAAGGCACCGTGGTCGTTGCGGTTGCGCACACGTTCGATCACGTCGTCGTAGCGAGCCGTGGGCCAGTCGACGCGGATGAAGTTGCGATCCGCATAGGCGCTCTCCTCTTCGCGGTGTCGCGCGAGACCGCAGTAGCTGCAGTTGGCGCGGCAGCCCTCCGGGTAGGTCACCAGCAGGTTCAGGCAGTGCGTGCAGGCGGTGCGGTGCATGCTGCCCTGAACCAGCCCCAGGGTGATCGCGGCGGCGGTGGACATCTGCACGTATTCGGGGGAGCGCATCTCCGGGGTGCGTGCAAAGTCGCGCGGGCGATAGAAATTGACGGGTGTGGCCACGGACTCGGAACGGGCGTTCATGTCACGACCTCCGGGATCGCTTGCAAGGGTTGACGGGTTGTCGGTCGCCGCTCATGTCGTGGCGGCCTCGTAGTATTCGTCGAAGGCGATCCAGCCGCGCCGCTGCGTGTCGTCCAGCCGCGCCGCCGGGGTATGCCACAGGTTCTGCAGGCTCTGTCGGCGTTCCACCGCGCGAGCCAGCGCGGGGCCAAACTGGTCCCGCATGTCCTCTTCGTAATCCGCGAGGGCATCGCCGTCCCCTGCGAGCCAGGCTGCCACCGCGGCGCCGGCGTGTTCGCCGGAGATCACCGCCGCCGCGATACCGGCGCCGGTGATGGGGTGGGTCAGCCCTGCCGCATCGCCGACGAATAGCGTGCTGCCCTCGCGCAGGTGTCTGCGCAGGCCACCGACCGGGATGGCTCCGCCGGTTCGCTGCAACACCGTCTGGCCGACCAGGCCCTGCTCGGCCAGAAGGCGGTGCAGGTGCTCCAGCGGCCGCTTCATGTCGCGCTGCAGCTCAGGGTCCAGCCCGAGCCCCAGGTTGGCGACGTCCTGTTTCGGAAACAGCCAGGCATAACCGCCCGGGTATGCGTCGGATAGCCAGATCCGCGTGTCGTGAAGCGGGCGGTGCAACGGCACCGTGTATTGGCGCGTCCGCAGCGTGCGTAGGGGCGGCAGACCCAGAGAGGCAGCCACCGTGGACTGCGGCCCATCGGCTGCCACGAGCGCCCGGTAGCGCAGGTTCAGGTCCTGCCCGCCCCGGCGTACGGTGGCCTGTTGGCGCAGCGGATCCAGTGCGGTCAGCCGGGCCGGGTGCCAGAGTTCGGCGCCGTTTGCCCGCGCCCGGCGCGCCAGCGCACGGTCGAATTCCGCGCGATCGATCATCAGGCCGGGAAAATCGCTGTGGTGGATCTGCCCCGAGGGCAGGATGCTGGTCATGCCGGTAATGGTTTGCCGACGCACCGGCAAGTCGCGCGCATACCGGGACATCGGGGTCGGGATGAATTCAGCGCACTGCACCGGCTCGCCGAGCACCCGACGTCGGTCCACCGCGAGCACGTCGAGGCCTGCGGCCGCGGCCTGGCCGGCGGCGCTGGCGCCCCCTGGCCCGAGACCGATCACCAGCAGGTCGACGGATTTCACGACGGGCGTCCGTCCGCGAGCCCGGGTGCGACGGTGGTCTTCGCCAGCGCGTTGCGCAGCACGGTCAGGAAGTCGTCGGGACTGAGCATCAGCATCTCCACCGCGTTCCGGTCGAAGAAGAGGTTGACGTTCGTCTCGAGTTCCCCCACGGGCGTGTCGCGGAGGCTGGCTTCCAGGTCGACCACGGCCCGGCCGGGCTTCACGAAGAAGTCACCGGTGATCCATACCTGCTTGATCCGGTCGCGGGCGTGGTCCAGCGCCAGCGCCGCGCGAATCAGGCCTCCGGGGGATTTGTGCAGACCTTCAAGCAATCCCGCCTCCGAGGCCGGGCGATCGTGCTGGAAAATCCACTCCGGGGTGTCCATCTCTGCGAG
>PULL01000108.1 GCA_003550945.1 Thioalkalivibrio sp.
CGGGCTGGGTGGACCCGGGCGCGATCAACAGCATCGAGTACCTGCATCGCGGCGATATCGCCAGCGTGGCCGTACAGTACTCCTACCTGCCCAGCTGGCTGTCGCTGCTGGCCCAGCCGGAATACGGGGCGGAGACCGCGCGGGAGGTGTTCCAGGCGGTTTATCGGCACTGGACGGAACTGCCCAGCGACCAGCGGCCACGGCTCTACCTCCAGGGGCTCAGCCTCGGGGCGTTGAACTCGCAACGCTCGGTGGACATCTGGGACATCGTCGGGGACCCGGTGCACGGCGCGCTCTGGTCTGGCCCACCGTTCCGGAGCGGCACCTGGCGCTGGATCACCCAACATCGCGAGCCGGGCACACCGGCCTGGCTGCCCCGGTTCCGCGACGGTTCCGTGGTCCGTTTCAGCAACCAGTACACTCGGCCCGACCGGTTCGATTCCCAGTGGGGTCCGCTGCGCATCGTCTACCTCCAGTACGCGAGCGATCCGATCACCTTCTTCGAGCCCGAAGCCCTCTACCGGGCGCCTGAGTGGATGTCCGAACCCCGCGGCCCGGATGTGTCGCCGAGCCTGCGCTGGTTCCCGGTCGTGACGCTGTTGCAGCTGGGCGCGGACATCGCCGCGGCCGACGCCGCGCCGATCGGCTACGGCCACCGCTACGCCACCGAGCACTACATCGACGCCTGGCGCGAAGTCAGCAACCCACCCGGCTGGACCGACACCGGGATCGAGCGCCTGAAATCCCGGATCGGCGACCTTCCGCCCCGGTCCGGCTCACTCGATGTCGAGGCGGGCGAGTAGTTCCCGGCCAGCGAAACCATCCGGGATCATGCCCTCCGATAACTGAAAGCCCCGGATCGCGTTGCGCGTCGCCGGGCCGAGGATGCCGTCCACCTCGCCGCTGTCGAAGCCCCGGTCGTTGAGCGTGGCCTGCATCTGCATCACCTGGTCGCGGGAGAGGCGTGGAGCGTCGGAAGGCGGTGACGTATGCAGGGGTCCCGCGCCGGCGATGCGGTCGGCGAGGTGGCCTACCGCCAGCGCGTAATACTCCGAACGGTTCCACCCGAGGATCACGTTGAAGTTGGGGTACACCAGGAACGCCGGGCCGCGATGGCCGGCGGGCAGCAGCAGCGTAGCCGGCAGATCGAGTTCCGCGACGGGATGGCCGGACACGTCGGTAACGCCCATCCGACGCCACTCGCCGAGCGGGCGGCGCAGGGTTTTGCCCGCCTCGGCGAAATCGAAGCCCGTCGGCAGCAGGACCTCCCGCCCCCAGCGGTAGCCCGTTTCCCAGCCGAGATCTTTCAGGAAGCTGCCCGCGGACAACATCGCATCGGGAACGCTGTTCCAGAGATCCCGCCGGCCGTCGCCGTCTCCGTCCACCGCGTGGCGCAGGAACACCGAGGGCATGAACTGGACGTGGCCCATCGCGCCGGCCCAGGAGCCTCGCATGCGTTCCAGCGGGATCGCGTCTTCCTGCACGATCTGCAGCGCCGCGATCAGCTCGCCGGTGAAGAATTCCGAACGGCGTGGATCGCAGGCCAGTGTGGCCAGCGCGCTGGGCACGAACGTGCGGCCAAAGTAGCTGCCGTAATTGGTTTCCAGTCCCCAGAACGCCAGCAGATAGGCGGGTGGAACACCGGTTTCGCGCTGCACGCGTTCCAGCAGTGATCGGTGGGTGTCCAGCAGTTCGCGGCCCCGTTCCACCCGCCGGGGGCTCACGGTTCGCGCAAGGTAATCCGCGAACGGGGTGGTGAATTCGGGTTGACGGCGGTCCAGTTCGATCACGTGATCCAGAAATTCCACGCGTGCGAGCACGCGATCGGCTACAGAAGGCTCCACACCGTGCTGGACCGCCCGGTCGCGGATGCCTTCGAGGCACACATCGAAGGCCGGTGTCCCGAGTGCGACCGAGGGCAGCAGGGCGATCGTCAGCGCCGTGGCCAGAAGCCGGTTTTTCATCGGCAGGATCTCGAGTTGAGGGGCGTCGAAGCAGCATTTCATGCGACCGGTCGCGAGCCAGGGTTGCCTCGCATAGGTCGAGTGCCCAGCATACCGGATGCGGCGGCTGGTTGGGCCTCGCGCATGTCGGTCTGATGGCATTCGCCGGCTCGGCATGCCTGGGTCGCGCACCATCGCGGAGGCGAAACCGCTTATGCTGGCGGAAACGAGCAAGGGGGCGCAGGGGCGATGAGGCACGATCATTTCGACGCGATCGTGATCGGCAGCGGGCCGGCCGGCGAAGGCGCGGCGATGAAACTGGTGAAGGCTGGCCGGCGGGTCGCGGTAGTCGAAGCGCACGGCAGCGTTGGAGGCGGCTGCACCCACTGGGGAACGATTCCCTCCAAAGCGCTGCGCCAGGCCATTCAGATGGTTGCCGACACGCGGCGTGACCCCGTGCTCCGCCGCCTGGCGGGCGCCGTGCAGGTGGATTATCCCGAACTCCTCGCGTCGGCTACGGACGTGATCGGCGAACAGGTGCGCACACGCAACCGCCACTACACCCGCAACCAAGTGCCGATCCTGCACGGCTGGGCGCGTTTCACCGATGCCCGCACGCTGGCGGTGACCCAGGGCGAGGCAACCCGTACCTACACCGCCGATCACTTCGTGCTGGCGACCGGATCCAGGCCCTACCATCCGGACGACGTCGATTTCACCCATCCGCGCATCCACGACAGCGATTCGATCCTGCATCTCACGCATTCGCCGTCGTCGATCACCATCTACGGAGCGGGCGTGATCGGCTGCGAATACGCGTCGATCTTCTGCAACCTTGCCATCAAAACCAACCTCGTGAATACCCGCGACCGGTTGCTTTCGTTCCTCGACGACGAGATCACGGACGCGTTGGGCTACCACCTGCGCAACCAGGGCACGGTGATCCGCAACAACGAGGAATACGAACGGGTCGAGGCACGCGACGACTGTGTGATCCTGCATTGCCACTCGGGCAAGAAATTTCGCAGCGACGTGCTGCTGTGGGCCAACGGGCGTTCGGGCAACACCCGCGACATGGGGCTCGCAGAGATCGGGGTGGCCGTGAACCACCGCGGTCAGGTCGAGGTGAACGAACGCTTTCAGACCGCACTGCCGCACATCTACGCAGCCGGCGACGTGGTCGGTGCGCCCGCACTTGCCAGCGCCAGCTACGACCAGGGCCGGTTTGTCGGCACCCAGATCGCGGACGGGGAGACCGACTGGCGCCTGATCCACGATATTCCCACCGGCATTTACACGAGCCCGGAGATCAGTTCCATCGGCCGCACGGAACGCGAGCTGACCGCACAGAAGATTCCCTACGAGGTGGGGCAGGCCAATTTCAAGAGCATCGCGCGGGCGCAGATCACCCGGCACACGGTGGGTGTGCTGAAGCTGCTGTTCCACCGTGAGACAAGGGAGATCCTCGGCATCCACTGCTTTGGTGAACAGGCCTCCGAGATCATCCACATCGGCCAGGCGATCATGGCCCAGTCAGGTCCTGCCAACACCATCGAGTACTTCGTGGAGACGACGTTCAACTACCCGACGATGGCCGAAGCCTACCGCATCGCCGCGTTGAACGGCCTCAACCGGCTGTTCTGAGCCGGTCGGCCAACGACGGGGCCAAGACCGGTGCAGGTTGGCAGGTCAGCTATTCGAGGTTGCCGCCGCTGATTCGGCCTTTGGTATCGAGTTCGGCCATGAAGCGGTAATACTGCGAACAGACGTCGCGGCTCACGATGTCGCCGGGCAGGATCAGCCAGACGTCAGGGAAAGCCTGTTGGAATTCCTCGGGCGTAGGCCGCGAGGCCACGAACGCCGGCAGCTCAGAAATGTCCTTCGAGATGCCGGCCGCCGCCTCCGGTTCGTGTGGTTGCTGCGTACTGGCCGTGGCCGGCGCCGCGAGCAGGGCCGCAGACAACGAGAGGACGATCAACGATCGTAGCCACATGATCCCACCTCCTTCCTCTATTCTTCTCGTGCCAGAATGTAGACGACACCTCCACGGCTGGCCAAACAGGCACAGATGAGGTCCGGTTGCGGAGCGAACCCTCGGCCGGTCGCGCCGACTACCTTTTCGTCACGCTTGCCAGCACGATGCCGGCGGCAATCAACAGCGCCCCGGTCATGTGAAAAGCCTGCAGGCGCTCGCCCAGCAGCAGGATGGCCATTGCCGCGCCGAAGACGGGCATCAGGTGCAGGTATTGGCCAGTGCGGTTCGCTCCCATCTCGGCGACCGCCCGATTCCAGAAGAAATAGGCGAGCACGGACGGAAACAGCGCCACGTAGCCGATGGCGCTGAGATTGACGAGGTTGACCTCGAAGCCCTGTCCGGTGCCGAGTTCCCAGGCGTAGAGCACCGCCAGTGGCGGCAGGCCAATCGCGACGAGCGCGCCGAGGAAAGTCATGGGTTCCATCTCCGGTGGCCGCCAGCGCAGGAACACCGAGTACAGCGCCCAGACCAGGTTCGCGGCCAGAACCCAGAGGTCACCGCGGTTGAAGTCCCAGCCCGCAAGTACCTGCGGGCTGCCCTCCGTGGCGATCACCGCGACCCCGGCCATCGACAGCAGGATGCCGAAGACCTGGGCGCTGCGCAGCGGCACGCGGAACAGCAGGAACGAAAGCGCCAGAATGACCATCGGCGTGACCGACGCGAGGAGCACGCCGTTCGTGGCTGTCGTGTGCTGCAGGCCCAGGTAGGCGAAGGTGTTGTAGCTGGTGACCCCCAGAACCGCGAACAGCGTCAGCAACGCCCAGTGACGACGGATCAGGGCGCGCTGCCGCCAGAGCCCTGCCGCGACGAACGGCAGCAGGATCGTCAGCGCAACCGCCCAGCGCCAGAACGACAACGCGATGGGCGGGATGTCGGCGTGCAGCGCCCGGGCCAGCACGAAGTTTCCCGCCCAGAACAACGGGGGCAGCATCGCCAGCAGCCAGATCGGCCCGAGGCGGATTCCCCGCCTCATCGCCTTTCGCCGTTCACCCGTGCACGTCTCACACCCGACAGCATACGCCACCGCCCCCACCCGTTTGCCACCCTCCGGGGTCGGACCAGGGTAACCCATTGAATAATTGTAAAAA
>PULL01000012.1 GCA_003550945.1 Thioalkalivibrio sp.
TCCCGTCCCGGTTCTGCTGAATGAGGATTTCGATCAGTTCAGCCTGAGATTCCGTGGTCACGATGCTGTCAGCCCGGTTTTTTCGCAACAGTATGCCGCTACTGTTGCAACAGTTCCAGGTGGTCTGGGTCTGCAATGGTTTGCCGCGAGTTTCGGTTTTTCCATTGCGAGCATCGGGAACCAATGTTGCAACAATGGAATCGAACATACGGGCGAATTCGGCACCGGCTCCGGTTCCCGCTCTCGGGCAGGCCGGGGCTGCGCGGAAGAGGCGCCCCGGGACGACCGAAACTCCCGTTTCTCAGGCATTTCGGCCACACATTGATGGCCCGATGTGGTAAAAAGGGCGGGTTGCTCGGGTTGAACGCCTGCACGTGGTGTTATCCGGTCTGCGGTCGTTTGCACCAGCGCCTACAATCAGAATCTGCGACATGAAGACGATCATGAACCGAACCAGCGTAATCCTGACTGCCGTGCTCACGGCGGTTCTCACTTTTGCGGCCACTTCGCAGGCGCAGTTCGGTCGGGTCATCCAGGTCCAGGCCGCGGCGGTCGGCGACCAGACGATCAGCGGCACCGTGGTGCCGTTCCGGGAGGTCACGCTGACGGCGCAGATCGGCGGTCGTGTCACCCTGGTCGCGGGTGCCGAGGGCGATTATTTCGAGCGTGATGAAGTGCTGGTCGCGATCAGCGACGAGCGCCTGACGGCTCAGCGCCGGCAGGTGATGGCCGAACTGCGTTCGGCCGAGGCGGCGATGCGCGAGGCGCAGATGCAGTATGGCCGCGAGGTTGCCGCCCCGCGTACCCGGGACATCGGCCAGATGCCCGGCATGGGTATCCCGTCGATGTTCGACCAGTTGATCACCCGGCCGATGGGTCAGATCGCGGGTCTGGGCGACCCAGCCCTCGATCGGCATGTCGATCTGCACTCCCGGGTGATCGGTGTGGATCAGGCTGGGGCGCGCTGGCAGCAGGCACGCTCGCGCCTCGACGAGATCGATTCCGCAATCCGTGACACCCGTTCGGTCGCGCCGTTCTCCGGGTTGATCATGCGCAAGCACGTGGAGGAAGGCGACACCGTGCAGCCTGGCCAGCCTCTGGTGGGTTTCGGTCACGTCGAGTTCCTGCGCGTGGAGTCTGACATCCCGGCCCGCCTCGTGGGTCGCCTGCGTGTCGGTGACATGGTCCGGGTCACGCTCGACGTGGGCCCGACGCAAGTCGATGCGCGGGTCGCGCAGATCTTTCCGATCGCCGATCCCCAGCGGCACACCGTCACCGTGAAATTCGACCTGCCGCGCGGCGTGCCGGGTGGGCCCGGCATGTACGCAGACGTGCATCTGCCGGGAACGGAAGTCAGCGATTCCGTGGTGCGGATTCCCCTGTCCGCGATCGTGCCGGGAGGGGCGCTGCCGCGGGTCGCGGTGGTCGACGCGGACGGAACGGTGCGGGTGCGGATGGTTCGGCTCGGGGCCGTGCAGGGGGACCTGATCACCGTCACGTCTGGCCTGGAGGCCGGGGAGCGCATCCTCGACAATCCGGACGCCAACATCCGATCCGGCGATCGCGTGGACGGGGTCACCGCTCCACGGACCACGCCACGCTTCCGTTAAGGGCTTTGGGGGGTCCGCTTCCAGCGTGTTGCGGGCTGTTCGCAGCGACCTCCTGATGGTCGTCAGGGATTGGAATAAAAGAGATCGATAACAGCCATGTCCGAGCACAAGAATCAGCACGCCGCCGGCGGGGAGGAGACCGAACGGGACCTGGGGCTTGCAGGGAAGATGGCCCAGAGCTTCATCCACTCGCCGCTGTCCCCGCTGCTCCTCCTGGCCACCCTCGCAATCGGCATCCTCGGCCTGATCATCACGCCGCGGCAGGAAGATCCGCAGATCTCCGTGCCGATGGTCGACATATTCGTGTCGTACCCGGGTGTGCCTTCCGAACAGGTTGCAAGCCTGGTGGCCCGGCCGCTGGAGCGGCTGATGGCCGAGATCTCGGGCGTGGACAACGTGTATTCGGTTTCCCATCGCGGCGAGGCGATGGTCACGGTGCAGTTCGACGTCGGCGAGTTGATGGAGCCGTCCATCGTCAAGGTGCACGACAAGCTGATGTCGAACCGGGACCTGATGCCACCCGGCGTCTCCGAGCCGATGGTGAAGCCCAAGGGCGTCGATGATGTACCGATCATCACCCTGACCCTGTGGTCGCACGAAGTCGACGACGCGATGCTGCGACAGATCGCGCTCGACGCGTTGCAATACCTGAACGAGGTTCCGGACACCAGCCAGAGTTTCGTGGTCAGCGGCCGGCAGGAGAAGGTGCGTATCGAGGTGCTGCCGGAACGGCTCACCGGGCTGAACGTCACCATGGACCAGGTTGCCGGCGCGGTACAGGCCGCGAACGCCGAGCGGACCGCTGGCGTGATCGAGATCGGGCGTGATCAGACACCGATCTACACCGGGGCCTTCCTGCGCGATGCCGATGACATTGGCCGGCTGCTGGTGGCGGTGGAGGCGGGTCGGCCCGTGTACGTGCGGGACGTCGCCGAGGTGATCTACGGCCCTGGCGAGGTGGAACGCTTCGTCCGGTACTACACCGCTGTGGCCGGCGACCACGCGGATCTGGCTCCCACGGGCGCCGCCGCCGTCACCATCGCGATTGCGAAGAAGGAGGGCAGCAACGGGGTCACGGTTGCAAACGGCATCCTGGATCGGCTCGAGTTGTTGAAAGGCCAGGTGATTCCCGACAACATCGAGGTGTCGGTAACGCGCAACTACGGCGAGACGGCAAACGCGAAGGTGAACGAGCTGATGTTCAAGCTCTTCATCGCAACGGCCGCCGTGACGGTGCTGGTCTTCATCTTCCTGGGCCTGCGTGCGGCGATCGTGGTCCTGATCGTGATCCCGGTGGTGCTGCTGTTCACCGTGTTCAGCGCCTGGCTGATGGGCTACACCATCGACCGGGTGAGTCTGTTCGCCCTGATCTTCGCGATCGGGATCCTGGTCGACGACGCGATCGTGGTGGTCGAGAACATTTACCGGCGCTGGCTGATGAAGCGCGGCGTGGACACGGAGACGACGGTCGATGCCGTGGCCGAAGTCGGCAACCCGACCATACTGGCGACCTTTACCGTGATCGCGGCCCTGCTGCCCATGGGCTTCGTGACCGGAATGATGGGGCCGTACATGCAGCCGATCCCGGCGCTGGGCTCCGTCGCGATGCTGTTCTCGCTGGTGGCGGCGTTCCTGTTCACGCCCTGGCTGGCCTGGCGCCTGCGTCCGACGATGGAATATCTGGAACGCGCCGAAGAGAAGGAGCACAAGCAGAACGAGATGATGGGTCGTTTCTTCGCGAAGGCCATCCCGGGCCTCGTGAACAACCGGACCTACGGCTGGGGCTTCCTGATCGGCATCATCGTGGTCTTCTTCCTCACCGTGATGCTGTTCTTCACCAAGGACGTGTCGGTGAAGATGCTGCCGCTCGACAACAAGCCCGAGTTCAACGTCGTGATCAATTTCCCCGAGGGCACCGCGCTGCCGGCGACCGCGACGCTTACCCACGAACTCGCAATGGTGCTGCGCGAACTTCCGGAAGTGACTGCATTGCAGGCCTACGTCGGTACGGCTTCGCCCTTCAACTTCAACGGCCTGGTGCGCCACTACTACCTGCGTCAGCAGCCCTGGCAGGCCGACATCCAGGTGCAGCTGGTCGACAAGGGTGACCGGCGCCGCTCCAGCCACCAGATTGCGGTCGAGGCACGCGAGCTTCTGGCTCCGATGGCGCGCGCCGCGGGTGCCCGGATCCAGGTCGTCGAGATGCCGCCCGGCCCGCCCGTGCTGCAATCCGTGGTTGCCGAGATCTACGGACCCGACGCCAACGTACGCCGCCAGATCGCTTTGGACATGGAGCGCATGTTCGAGCAGGCTCCGCATCTCGACGATGTCGACAGTTTCCTGCAGGCGCCGTACGACGTCTGGCACTTCAACGTCGAACGCGACAAGGCACTCCGTCGCGGCGTAACGGTCGATGCGGTGAACCGCACGCTGGAGGCGGCGGTCGGTGGGCAGATTCTTGGCGACGTGAAGGCGCGTTCGCTGGTGGAACCGCACCTGATCCAGATGCGCCTGCCGATGAACGTGCGCTCGGATATCCAGCGCCTGCTTCTGCTTCCGGTTCCCACCATGGCCGGGGGGTCGGTCCCGTTGTCCGAACTCGGCGATTTTGTTCGTGTTCCGCAGGATGAGCCGATCTTTCACAAGAACCTGCGGCCGGTCGAGTACGTGACCGCCGAGACCGTTGGGCGTCTGGCGGCGCCGATCTACGGCATGCTGGAGGTCGAACAGCAACTGAACGACTACCGGACCCCGGTTGGCACTGAGCTCCGGTCGCACTGGGTGGGTCCGCCGCCCAACGACGGCTCGTTTGCGTTCGAATGGGCGGGCGAGTGGACGGTGACCTACGAGACCTTCCGGGACATGGGGATCGCGTTCGCGATTGCGCTGGTGCTGATCTACATGCTCGTGGTCTGGGAGTTTGGAAACTTCGTGCTTCCGGCCATCGTGATGGCGCCGATTCCGCTGACCCTGATCGGGATCATTCCGGGGCATTGGCTCCTGGGTGCGGAGTTCACCGCGACATCGATGATCGGGTTCATCGCATTGGCCGGTATCATTGTCCGAAATTCGATCCTGCTGATGGATTTCGCCCGGCACGCGGTGGCCGCGGGGCAGGACGTGATGGATGCGATGATCAGTGCCTGCCAGGCACGGACGCGCCCGATCCTGATCACCGCCTTTGCATTGCTCGCGGGCTCCAGCGTGATCCTGTTCGACCCAATTTTCCAGGGCATGGCCGTGTCGCTGATGTTCGGCACGATCGTCGCCACGCTGCTGACCCTGCTGGTGATTCCGCTGGGCGCGATCAGTGCGCGGAAGATTCTCGAGGCAGAGGCTGCCGGCGGCGGTCACGGCCCGGGCAACGGCAACGGCAACGGCAACGGAAGCGGTGGCACGCTTGCAGCCA
>PULL01000264.1 GCA_003550945.1 Thioalkalivibrio sp.
CCGCGATAATGTCGATCGCAACCGGAACCAGCGTCGGCGCGTAGCCGTGACGGTCCTCGAACGCGCGCTGCTCGGAATCGCGCATCGGCCGGCTCATCGGGCCGAAGTTCGAGGTGCCCTCGGTCAGCGCCGGCGGAGCGGTCGAAGTGCCGGCACCCTGGATCTGGATGTTCACGTTGGGGTAGAAGTTCGCGAACTCTTCCGCCCACAGGGTCATCAGGTTGTTCAGGGTATCGGAACCCACCGAACTCAGGTTTCCGGAGATGCCGGACACGCGCTCGTAGCTCGGCAGGTTCTCGTCGACGTCGGCGGTGGCCACGGAAACGGAAACGCCCAGGGCCGCGACAACGCCCAGGACCAAAGATTTCTTCATCGTCATGATCATGATTCCTCAGTTGGAATGGTGGTCACGAACAGGGCAGGCGTTCGAGCCGGTGCCGTTGATTCGCGGCGAGGAGTATCAGGCCCCTGGATCACAACGATATGACGTCAATGTGACATTTCCGTGACAGGCGGACGGCCTATCGCGGCGGCAACCCTTCCGGGCGCGGTGCCGGCCGAACTGTTCCCAGCCGCAGATGAAGGCGCTCGAACTCGTTGACGCTCCCGGGCGCCTCGATCAAGCGGACGCGTTCGGGTCGAAGGCCCTGCTCGGACCAATTCCAGCCCGAGTATTCGAAACGCACGCGTGCGCCGCCGGCCGGCTCCCGCAGTTCCAGGTGCAGCGGCCGACCCAGCTTGTCGAGTTGCAGATGGATCGTGAAGCCTTCGGGACGGGTTCGGCCCACCCAGGCGCGATCGTCCGGCTGATCGCCCCATTCGATGCGCTGCCCGTCGAACCAGGTCCAGGGCATGATCACCGCCTCACCCAGTGCCTGGGCCTTGAGCGCAAACTCCGAAGACCGGCCGGCCGGATGTCGCAAACGGTACAGACCCAGCCACCAGTATCCGCTGGTGACCGAACCAGCCTCGACCTGGTGCATTTCGTCGATCCAGCCTCCGAATCGAAGGCGGACCCGGCGGATCTGGGCCCACCACACGCCGGGGATGCAGAAGCTTTCGGCTTCCACCGGTCGCTCCCGTTCGTCCTGGTCGTAGCGCAACGAGCCTCGTGCCGGCCAGGACGCCGGACCCATCGGGTGTCCGCGTCCGAGCATGCCCTGAAGCAAACGGCGTGCGGCCTCCCCATGAATATGTTCAAGCACCTCAGACGCGACAGGCGGGGCGGCAAGACCGTGAAACTCCGCGACGCCGGCGAGGTAGCGCCCCTCGATCTGCAGGCGAATGCGGCGCAGGCGCAGCCAAAGCGCGATCAACACGGCAGACGCGAGCAGAACAGCCACGAGCAGCAGAACCGAGACTCCCCACGGCGATATGAGGCCGCCAGCCATATTCTCAGTCTCCAGCGTTGGCTCTTATCGCAGCCCCGGCACCGGACGTTCCCATTCCTCGGGCTCCACGGGCTCGTCGGGCTTGACGATGGCAAGCAGCTCCAGTTCGAAAACCAGCGTCTCCTCCGGGCCGATCCGTCCCGCCCCGGAACGACCGTAGGCGAGTTCCGGGGGAACCACCAACTTCAGCCGCGTGCCGACCGGGATCTCCACCAGCACTTCGCGCCAGCCCGGGATCGTGCGCTCCACCGGCACTGTGGCCGGCTCGCCCCTGCGCCAGGAATTCTCGAACTCGCGGCCGTCGATGTGCCAGCCGCGATAATGGACCTGCACCCAACTCGCGTCATCCGGCACCGGGCCATCACCGTTGGCGATCAGCTCGACCTGGAGCCCGTTGTCGAAGGTCAGTACACCCGCCCGTTGCCCATGACTGGTTCGGTACACCAGGCCCTCCTCCGCATTGATCTCGGCGAGCAGGATCCGGTCCTCGATCTGCTCGGGCGTCAGCCCACAGGAACGCGCCCCCAGAAACACCACGACAAGCGCAAACAGACTGAGCAGGATCACCTTCAGCATGAATCGAACCCTCAGGGCCGGGCGAGCGCCCACTCCACCGCGCGCCGGCGCGCTTCCTGCATCTCGCCGGGCTCGAGCTGTTGTTCAAGAACGAGGCGGAGCTGGTTGCCGAGGACATCGCCCTCTGCAGCCGCCAGGTTCGCCCATTTGGCCGCCGTCACGTGATCCGCAGCGACGCCCTGGCCGTTGTAATACATGAACGCGAGCCAGCCTTGCATCTGCGCATGGCCGTCCTCGGCCCCGATGCGGGTGTAGTGCGCGGCCAGCCCGTCCTCGACCGGGTGACCGCCGATCCCCTCGATGTAGAGCCGGGCGAGAAAATACGCGGCCAACCCGTAACCCGCATCCAGTGCCTCTTCGAGCAGCGCACGGGCCTCGAACACGCGTTCGGTGTCGCGGCCGCCGAGGGCATCGGCGATCAGCACCGAGGCCAGGGCGATACCTGCCGGGGCATGGCCGGCGTCGATCGCGCGTTGGAACCAGTCTTCCGCCTGACTCCGATCACGGGCCACCCCATCGCCCGACAGGTGCATCCAGCCCAGCTTGATCGCCAATTCGTGCGCACCCGCGCGGGCAGCCCGGCCGTACCAGTGCGCGGCCTTGCCAGCGTCGCGAGCGACCCCGTGCCCCTCCTCGTACATCCAGCCGAGATAACTCATTGCCGTTGGCGAACCCGCCTCCGCCGCCTGGTTGAATGCCGCATAAGCGGCATCCCAGTCCGGCGGGTCGAGCGCCATGGAGGCATGCGCGCGCGCCTCGGCCGCTTCGGCGTCGGCACCGAACTGCGATCCGGTGTCGGCCCCCACCGGTCCGATCAGAAAACCGCACAGCAGGGCGGCCAGAAGGAAACCAAAGCGATGCATATCAAGCACTCTCGCGATCGTGCCGCTGCGCCGGGTGGCGCAGGATCTTCGGCGGAAACGAGCAGGTGAACGTGCTGCCCTTGCCCGGCTCGCTGCGGATGGTCAGCTGGCCACCGTGGCGCATCAGCACGTGCTTCACGATCGCGAGCCCGAGGCCGGTGCCGCCGCGGCTCTTCGAACGCCCGTTGTCCACCCGGTAAAAGCGTTCGGTCAAGCGGTCGATATGCTGCACCGCGATCCCGATGCCCGTGTCCCGAACCTGGAAGTGAGCGCCCGCCGCGTCGGACCACCAACGCAGATCGATCTGCCCCTGGTCCGGGGTGTAGTTGATCGCGTTCGCCAGCAGGTTGGCGAAGGCACTGCGCAGCTCTTTTTCGTTCCCGAGGATCATCAGGCCGGGTTCAGTCTCCACGGTAATCTGGTGCTCGCGGGCCCCGGACAGCAGGCGCCCTTCCTCTACCAGCGTGGACAGCAACTTGGACACGTCGATCCAATGACCCTGCCCTGTCGCGCCCCCAGTCTCGAGGCGGGACAGCAGCAACAGGTCGTCGACCAGGTTTTTCATGCGCTCCGCCTGCTCCTGGAGGAGCTGCACGGAACGGGCATACTCCGGGTGCTCGCCGAGTTCCTGCCCCAGGGTCTCGCTGACGCCATAGATCACCGTCAGCGGGGTTCGCAGTTCGTGCGAGACATTGGCCACGAAGTCGCTGCGCATCGTTTCCAGACGGCGCAGTGCCGTGGTGTCGCGCGCGAGAAGCAGATGGCGCTTCTTCGCATAGGGCACCAGCCGTACCTCCATCCACAGCCGGCCGTCGACCGGTGACGGCAGCGTGATCGTCCGGGGCTCGCGCGAATAGCGCGACAGAAAGGTCACGAATTCAGGATGCCGCACGATGTTGCTGATGCGTTGTCCCTCGTCCTGGGGCCAGCGCAGGCCCAGCAGGTCACGGGCGGCCTGATTGCACCACTCGACATGGTAATCGCCGGACAGGACCACGGTTGCGTCGGGCATCGCCTTGATCGAATCCCGGTAGGTTCGCACCAGGGTGCGGCGCCGCTGATCGCGGTCCCGGCTGCGTTTGCGCATCCGGTGAAGGCCATCAAAGATTTCGCCCCAGAGTCCCGCTGATTTGGGTGGATCGAGCTTCCGGGTCATGCGCAGCCAGTGCTCGAGCTTTCGGAGATTGAACCAATCCCAGGCGAGTGCAGCCACTGCACCCAGAAAAAAGACCAGCAGCCACCAACCCGTGAGCAGGCCGAGCAATAGAAGCGCCAGTAGCGCAAGGGCGACTCTGACGTAGGCCATCGGCCAGGGGTTTTGCGGTCTTATGGCCATCGGCTGCGGATCGACGGGCAGTGAAAGGCGATCATAACGGCGACCCGGTAGCGGGGACGACCCGGTAACTGGGATAGATTCAAAATCTGTCCCCGTTACCTCCGTGTTGTTCCGGCCGCCACGGGTTCAAGGCTGAAGGGAGAAGCGATAACCCGCGCCACGAATCGTCTGCACCAGGGAATCGTGCCCGGAATCGGCCAAGGCCATGCGGAGGCGCCGTATGTGGACATCGACCGTGCGCTCCTCCACGTACACGTTGGTACCCCATACGTTATCGAGTAACTGTCCCCGCGTGAACACCCGATCCTGGTGAGTCATGAAGAAATGCAGCAGCCGGTACTCCGTCGGCCCCATCTCGATGGTTTTGCCGTTCGCCGTAACGCGATGGCTGACCGGATCCAGCCGCAGGCCATCGATCTCCACCGGCTCATCGCTGCTGGTGGGCGTGGTGCGCCTGAGCACCGCCCGGATGCGGGCGATCAGTTCGCGGGGCGAGAACGGCTTGGTCACGTAGTCGTCCGCGCCAACCTCCAGCCCACGCACACGATCCTCTTCCTCGCCGCGCGCGGTCAACATGATGATCGGCACCTCACGCGTGTGCGGGGCCTCCTTCAGGGTGCGCGCCCACTCCACACCGCTGATGTCGGGCAACATCCAGTCCAGCAGGATCAGGTCCGGCTGCCGAACCAGCATCGCCTCGCGGGCCTGCTTCACATCGGGTGCCTCGGTGACGGTGAAACCCGCCTTCTGCAGGGGCAGCGCAAGCACCTCGCGCACCGCGGCGTCATCCTCGACCAGGAGGACATGGAGAGTCATACGGGGGGTTCCGGTCG
>PULL01000220.1 GCA_003550945.1 Thioalkalivibrio sp.
CGACCAAGAACGCTGTGTTGAGCCGACACGGCCCGGAGGGCTTCAAGAAATCCTTCCGTGACGAGCGGCTGGTGGCCCAGTACGCGGTGGTCGACCCGGATTTCCTGGCGACCTGCCCGCCGGCAATCATCGCCGGTAACGGCATGGATGCGTTAACCCAGCTGCTGGAATCCTACCTGTCGCTGCGGGCCAACGCGTTCTGCGACGCGCTGGCGCTGGACGGGCTGGCGCGGGCTCGCGACAGCCTGATTCCCCTCTACCGTGACTCAGGGAATGCCGATGCACGCGCCGGGATGGCCTATGCGTCGCTGCTGTCCGGGATCACCCTGGCGCAGGTGGGGCTCGGCTCCGTGCACGGCCTGGCATCGCCCCTGGGCGCCTTTTTCCCGATCCCGCACGGCGTCGTCTGCGGCACGCTGGTCGCGGCGGCCACTGCGGTCAACATCCGGGTGCTGCGCGAGCGGGATCCGCTTAATCCGGCACTGGCCCGCTACGCGCGGCTCGGTCGCCTGTTGACGGGGGACGCGCTTCCCGACGATGCGGAGGCGGGGGACGCGCTGGTCGCGCTGCTGGAGTCGTGGACGCGGCTGCTCGAGCTGCCGACGCTGGACCGTCTCGGCGTCACGCCCGCGGATCACCCGCGCATCGTCGCGAACAGCCGGGGTTCCAGCATGCAAACCAACCCCATCGTGCTCGACGACGCCGAAATCGCGGAGATCCTGGAGGCGCGGCAGGGGTCAGGGCGCGTGCCGGCGTGACAGTGGTCAGGTGAACAGGCAGATGTCGGATTCGGCCGCAGATTGGAAGAAGGTCGCGGCGCCGGCGTATTCCACACCGGGAATGAAGTCCTTCTTGGTGTAGTTGTGCAGTTCGGCGGTCATCTGGCAGGCGTACATCCGCACCTCTGCGTCCAGGCAGATCTGCCGCAGTTCCTCGATCCCGGCGATACCCTTCGTCTGGATCTTCTGCTGCATTTTCCGGGTGAACATGGCCTGCATGCCCGGTAACGCCTTGACCAGCACCGGGAGCCGGGGCGCAAGCACGGGGTTGCCCAGCGGACTCACCTGCAGGCGCAGTCTGCGCCGCAACAGCTGGAGTCCGTAGAAGGTGAAGAACATCCGGCACTCGTAACCCAGGGCGGTCGCGGTCGACGCCAGGATCAGGGGCGGATAGGCCCAGTCCAGCGAACCCTTGGTGACGATGATGGTGATGATCTTTCCCGACATTACAAAAACTCCGATTGCGAGAAGCGAGTGTTGGTTCCTATGGATAGGACGTCAGACCGCCTGCGCGCATGCCCCACGGATCCGAGGCAGCAGGTGGTCGATGGTGCCCAGCAGCCGGTCCACCTGGGTCTCGGTATGGGCGGCCGACAGGGTGATGCGCAGGCGTGCGGTGCCTTCCGGAACCGTCGGGGGGCGGATCGCCGGGACCAGCAACCCCCGTTCCAGCAGCGCGTCCGCCATCGCGGTGGCCATGCCCGAGGCTCCGAGAACCACGGGCTGAATCGGGGCGACGCTGCCGGTGTGCAGCAGCCCGAGTTCACTCAGCCCTTTGCGCAGGCGGCCGATGAGATTTTGCAGGTGATTCCGGCGCCAGGATTCCCGCTCTGCGATGGCCAGCGATTCACGCGTGGCCGCCGCGATCGCCGCCGGCATCGCCGTCGTGTAGATGTAGGTCCTCGAGAACTGGATCAAGGACTCGATCAGCGTCTGGCTGCCGGCGACGAATGCACCGGCGGTGCCGAAGGCCTTGCCGAGCGTGCCCATCAGCACCGGAGTCTCCGAGGGCGACAGGCGGAAGTGTTCGCAGCTGCCGCCGCCTCCTTCGCCGAGGACGCCGAGGCCGTGGGCGTCGTCGACCATCAGCCAGGCACCGCGGCGCCGCGCGGCTGCGGCCAGCGCCGGCAGCGGCGCGAGATCGCCGTCCATTGAAAAAACGCCGTCGGTGACGATCAGCGACTGGCGTTCCGGACCCACGTCCTCCAGCAGTGCCGCTGCGTGCTCCGCATCACCGTGCCGGTAGCGACGTATCCTGCAGCCGGCCAGGCGCGAGGCGTCCAGTAGAGAGGCGTGGTTCAGTCGGTCTTCCAGTACGGTGTCGTGACGGCCCATCAGCGCCTGGAGCACGCCGAGGTTGGCCATGTAGCCGGTTGAAAACAGCAGTGCCCGCTCACGTCCCGTGAACTCGGCCAGATCCGCTTCCAGCTCGGCATGGGCGCGAGTGTGTCCGTTGACCAGGTGCGCCGCACCTGCGCCCATCCCGTAGCGCTCCAGCGCCGCCCGCGCCACCGTTGTGACCCTCGGGTCGGCCGCCAGACCGAGGTAGTCGTTGGAGCAGAATGCAAGCACCGGGCGTCCATCGATCACCTGCTCGGGAGACTGCATGCCCTCCAGGGTGCGCGGGGCGCGCCAGCGCCCCGAGGCACGTGCGGCGGTCAGCCGCTCGCGCAGTCGCTGTTCGATGGGTGTCCTCAAGAAAGGGGTGTCCTCAGGAAAGCGGCACTTTCCGATGGCAAGGCTCAGCCGTGCTGCACGCGGGCCGGGGATTCGGCCGGTACACTCGCGCCGGCTGACGACTCTTCCGCGGCCTCGGGCTGGATTCCCAGGCGGGCGAACAGCGTCCGATCGTGGTCGGTCTCCGGGTTCGGTGTGGTCAGCAGGCGCTCCCCGTAGAAGATGGAATTGGCGCCGGCGAGAAAGCACAGCGCCTGCATCTCGTCGCTCATCGCCGTGCGGCCCGCGGAGAGGCGCACGTGCGATTGCGGCATCAGGATGCGCGCCACGGCGACGGTGCGGACGAACTCGAACGGGTCGAGGGTTTCGGTGCCGTGCAGCGGCGTGCCTTCCACCTGAACCAGCTGGTTGATCGGCACGGATTCGGGGTGTTTCGGCAGGTTGGCCAGCTGCTGCAGCAGGCCGGCGCGGTCCTGTCGCGACTCGCCCATCCCCAGGATGCCGCCGGTGCAGACGCTCATGCCCGCCTCGCGGACGAACCCCAGCGTGTCCAACCGCTCCTGGTAAGTGCGCGTACTGATGACCTCTCCGTAGAACTCGGGGGAGGTGTCGAGGTTGTGGTTGTAGTAGTCGAGGCCCGCCTCCGCCAGGCGCTGCGCCTGCTCCGGGGTCAGCATGCCCAGCGTCATGCAGGTCTCGAGCCCCTGTTCGCGCACGGCCTGCACCATTTCGATCACCCGATCCAGGTTGCGGTCCGTGGGGTTGCGCCAGGCGGCCCCCATGCAGAAGCGCGTCGCGCCTTCCGCGCGGGCGTCGCGTGCCGCCTGTAGCACCTCTTCCAGCGGCAGCAGGCGCTCGCGTTCGAGGTCCACCTGATGATGGGCACTCTGCGGGCAGTATCCGCAGTCCTCGGGGCAGGCGCCGGTCTTGATCGACAGCAGGGTGCTGACCTGCACGCGGTTGGCATCGAAGTGTTCGCGGTGCACCACCTGCGCGGCGAAGATCAGGTCGCTGAACGGGAGGTCCAGCAGGGCCTCGATCTCGGCGCGGGTCCAGTCGTGACGAATCTCGGTCATTGGACGTGCTCCTCGGTATCCACCTCGATCTGGATATCCTGCCAGCGCTCCCGGTAAATCCGGACCAGCGCGACAATCGACCACGGAATCAGGATCAGCGCGGCCAACACCCAGTAGGCGCGGTAATAGTTCAGATCGGGCGGGAAAAAGGTCGCTACCACGATCAGCGAGCCCATCAGCGCGTAGTAGCGGTAGGCCGCCCACTGGGTGAACTGGCCGACACGGTCCTCGGGATGATGCCGGCACATCGCGTAGACCATCATCGAGGCCCCGAACCAGAAAATCAGTGGTACGATTCCGAGGATTGCGGCGATGATGGTGGCGATCCCCACCTCGCCGCTGACCAGGAACAGCGGTACACCCGCCAGGGAGACGGCGATGAGGTTACCCCAGTCGAAAGTCGACGCGGCGCGGCGGCACGAGCGCCCGGTGACGGTCTTGGTTGCCATCAAGGCCCCATACGTAAAACCGCTAGTCTAGCACCGTGCCCCAGCTCCACCCAGAATCCCCCAGGCCGGGTAGCGAACGCCGGGCGATGCGGCTTCGATCCTGGGGCGAGGCCGCGCTGGAGTGGCTCTACCCCGGTCGCTGCGTAATGTGCCTGGACCCGGCGCCCACCGGCATCTGCGAGGGCTGCGCGGCCGATCTTCCGCGCCCGGGGCCGTCGTGTCCCACCTGTGCCGAGCCGCTGCCGTTCGCGGGTGATTGCCCGTCCTGCCTGCGCCGTCCGCCGGTACTCGACGGTGTCTGGACACCCTTCGTCTATGCATGGCCGCTGAGTCACCTGCTGCTCGCCTACAAGGGTGGTGGCCGCCCGCAGTTGGCACGCCCGCTCGGGTCTCTGCTGGCCACCCACCTCCCGGATACCGCGACCGAAGGGATCGACCGGGTGATCCCGGTGCCCCTGCACGACCGCCGGTTCGTGCAGCGCGGCTTCAATCAGTCCGAGGACCTCGCTCGAGCATTGTGCCGGAAGCGGGATCTGACCCTGGATACGCGGAGCGTGGCCCGGGTCGTCGCGACCCCCAGCCAGCAGGGCCTGAGCCGCCGCGCGCGCCGGGCCAACCTGCGCGGGGCTTTCGCGGCTTCTGCGGAACTCTCCGGCCAGCGAGTGCTGCTGCTCGACGACGTGATGACCACCGGCACCACGCTGAACGAACTCGCGCGCGTGGTTCGCCGCGCGGGTGCGGTCCGCGTGACGGCCGTTGCGCTCGCGCGCGCTTGACGGAGACGTTCCTGCAGGCGTGGGTATCGGCTGCCGCCACGCAGTTGTGCGGGACCGTCTCCGCGCGGGACGCCGAGAATTCATCAGCGGAATCGCGAGGTCCAGTCCAAGCTACAGAAAGCTTTGCCGCCCTGTGCATCTTTGCCTTCGGGTACTCGAATGAACTGCAGGAGCTGGATGGGGCTGCCCGCCAGCGGGTGCTGCTGCTCGACGACGTGATGACCACCGGCAC
>PULL01000296.1 GCA_003550945.1 Thioalkalivibrio sp.
AGAAATACACCGCGTCGTACGGACCACCTCGGTGATCGTAAACGGATTCCAGACGCAGATCCGCGGATGTGGCCAATGGTGAATCGCGCAACCTGTTTCTCGCGCGTTGAATGTAGTCGGCATCGATATCGATCCCGGTGACCTGCAGGCCCTTCGCCTTCACCAGGTCCGCGTTCGCGAACAGCGCCCCGCCGGTGCCCACTCCCACGTCCAGCAACGCAGCCCCAGCAGGCACGCGCGTCAGCACCTCCGCATACCAGCGGGACGTAAGCCCCAGAATCAGCGTGTCGTAAATGAGGCTTCGAATCATCGGGGTCGGACCAGCTCAAGCACTTGTTTTTATTGTATTAACGGGCTCTTTTCGTATGTTTTCAAGCCTTAAACGGGTGTTTTTGGGCCCAAAAACACCCGAATAGGCGGCAACGCACGGGAACAGCGCTCCTCAACCGCCGTCACCGCCTTGGAGGCCCGATTTCGGGTCCAAAAACAGGCCTCCAAGGCCGAAAATCACTCCGAATTCTCCATATTTTTGATTGTAGTTCAATTACTTGCCTTGGTCCGACCCCGAGTGGTGGAGGGCGATCCAGGCTTGGCCTAGGCTTAGGCCGCCGTCGTTGGCGGGGGCGAGGCGGGGGAGGTGGACATGGAGGCCGGCGGCGGTGAGCCGTTGTTCGAGGTCGGTCATCAGGACCTGGTTCAGTACGCAGCCACCGCTGAACACGAGGTGGTGGATGCCACTGGCTTCGGCGATGGGGCGGATCCAGTCGGCGAGGGCCACTGCGAGGGTGGCGTGGAAGACGGCGGCGTGAAACTGCTCCGCGTTCCCATGGGTATCCGCGAGCGCGGCGGACACCTGCGTGCGGTCGGCGAGCCAGGCCAGCAGCGGACGGAGGTTCAGTGTGTGATCCGAGGCAATGCTCCAGCCATTCGCGACGGGATCGGCAGGGCCGTGTTGCTCGGCGAGGCCTTCGAGCAGCATCGCAGCCTGGCCTTCGAAGCGCTGCACGGGCTTAATGCCGAGCAGCCCGGCGGCAGCGTCGAAGTGACGTCCGAGGCTGGTCGTCAGCGGGCTGTTGATGCCACGTTCGAGCAGCTCGGCCAGCTTCGACGCAAGCGGTTGGTCCGGGAAACGCGTGGCGATCTCCCCTCCCCGCCCCAAGGCATAAAGCGCGGCTGCGGCCATGCGCCAGGGTTCGCGCGCGGCACGGTCGCCGCCGGGCAGCGCGAGCGGCGCGATGTGGCCGAGGCGCTCAAATTCTGCCCCTTCGAGGCGCAGCAGTTCACCGCCCCAGGGCGTTCCATCGCTGCCCAGACCGACGCCATCCATCGCGATACCGAGCACCGGTTGGTCCAGCCCGTGCTCGGCCTGCACTGCCGCGAGGTGGGCGTGGTGGTGCTGCACGCGGATCAGCGGAACGCCCAGTTCGTCAGCCATCGCGGCGGCGAGCTGGCTGCTGTAGAAATCCGGGTGCTGGTCGCAGGCGATGCGCTCGGGCCGGATTTCGAGGATGTCGAGCAGGTGTCGCGCGGTCTCGTCCAGCGAACGGCAGGTCGCCGCGTTGTCCAGATCGCCGACGTGCTGTGACAGGAACGCCTGGTCGTCGCGGGTCACGCAGAGGGTGTTCTTCAGCCACGCGCCGAGCGCGAGCACCGAGGGCCCGCTGCTCGGCAGGCGGATCGCGTTGGGTGTGTAGCCGCGCGCGCGGCGCAGGAAGGATGCGCCACCAGCGCCAACCCGGATCACCGAGTCGTCGCAGCGCACGAGAATGTCGCGGTCGTGCACCAGAAGTGCGTCGGCGATGCCAGCCAGGCGACGGACGGCCTCCTCGTTGTCGGTGACCAGCGGCTCGCCACCGGGGTTCGCCGAGGTGCAGACCAGCAACCAGGGATCTGGGTTCGCGGACTCCAGCCAGTCGGTTCCCGGTGGGCGGCCGGCGGCGTCGTGGAACAGCAGGTAGTGCAGAGGGGTGTAGGCGAGCATCGTGCCCAGCCAGGCAAGTCCGGGCGCGACCCCGGGCAGAACCTCGTCGCAACCGGGCGACTTCCGCAGCAGCACGATCGGGCGGTCGCGCGAGCGCAGCAGCTGTTCCTCCGCGTCGCCAATCTCCACCAGCCCGTCGAGTGCGTGCAGGTTCGCCGCCATCACCGCGAGCGGCTTTTCCTCGCGGTGCTTTCGTGAGCGCAACCGGGCCACGCTGTCGGGGTTGTGGGCGTCACATAGCAGGTGGAATCCGCCCAGTCCCTTCACCGCAAGGATCTCTCCGTCCTTCAGCCGCCGCACGGTTTCGGCAATCGGATCGGCGACCGCAATCGGGGAACCGTCAGGCTTCAGTAGCGACAGCCGCGGCCCGCAGTCCGGGCAGGCGTTCGGCTGCGCGTGGAAACGCCGGTCGGCCGGATCGTCGTATTCGTGCTGGCAGGGTGGGCACTGGATGAACGCCGCCATGCTGGTGTTCGGGCGGTCGTAGGGCAGCGCGCGGGTGAGCGTGTAGCGCGGGCCACAGTGCGTGCAGTTGATGAAGGCGTAGCGGTAGCGGCGATCGGCTGGGTCGAAGAGTTCTTCCAGACAGGAGGGGCATATGGCCGCATCCGGGGTAATGCCGGTGCGAACGGCGCCGGCGCGGCTGGGAGCGATCCGGAAAGTGGGGTCGCCGATCAGCGCTTCCGGGGTCCGCTCGCTCGCTTCGACGCTGTCCACTCGGGACAGCGGGGGAGCCTCGGCGGGAAGGCGCCGCAGGAAATCCGCAACGGATTCCGGGTCGCCCTGCACTTCGAGCTCGACGCCGGCAGCGTCGTTCAGCACCCAACCGGCAAGACCCAACTCCACGGCGAGGCCGTAGACGTACGGGCGGAAGCCGACGCCCTGGACCTGCCCACGCACACGGACGTGGCGACGGATCGGGTCAACGCTCACACCCGCCTCCTTCGAGCGGATGGAGAAGCCACGGATGAACACGAATGGACACCAGGTGCATGGTGAAGATGCGTTTCATCAATGGTTCCGCGATCTCTCGAATACGGTTGGGGCTTTGGGAGTGCGGAAGCTCGCTCCCGCTTTCGCGGGCGGAAGCCTGCTCCGGGCTCAGGGGACGACCCTCCCGCAGGGCTCAGCCTTGGCGAGCCGCCGGACTCCGGGGTGCCTGCATCCTTCAGGATGGTCCAGAGCCACGGAAACCGACGGACTCAACGACTTTTTCGGTGTCTTTCCGTGCTTTCGGTGGCTCGGGACTCACGTCTTTCGAAGGTCAGGTCCCCTTCCGGGCCTCGTCCAACTGCGCTTCCAGTTCCGCGATCCGCCGCCGCAGCGCCTCGAGTTCGTCTTCGGCACCCGCGTCCGAGCCTCCGCCGAGCGCGTTTTCCAGCCACGCGACCCAGGAATCCATGCCCTCTCCGGTGCGCGCCGAGACCTGCAGCACTTCGAGCTTCGGATTGATCCGGCGCGCGTACTCGATGCAGCGATCGACGTCGAAATCGACGTAGGGCAGCAGGTCGGTCTTGTTCAGGATCATCAGGTCGGAGGCGTGGAACATATCCGGGTACTTCAGCGGCTTGTCCTCGCCCTCGGTGACCGAGAGGATCACCACCTTGTGCGCTTCGCCGAGGTCGAACGCCGACGGACAGACGAGGTTGCCGACGTTTTCGATCAGCAGCAGACCCCTGCCCTCGAGTTTCAGATGCTCCACCGCGTGCCCAACCATGTGCGCGTCGAGGTGGCAGCCCTTGCCGGTGTTCACCTGCACGGCCGGTGCGCCGGTGGCGCGAATCCTCTCCGCGTCGTTACTGGTCTGCTGGTCGCCCTCGATCACACTGACCGGCACGCGGCCGTGCAAGCGTTCGATGGTTGCCGTCAGCAGGCTGGTCTTTCCCGAACCGGGGCTGGAGACGAGATTCAGTGCGAGAACGCCCTGACGCTCGAACCGCTCGCGGTTGGCCCGCGCGTATTCGTTGTTCTTGCCGAGGATGTCCTGCTCGATGCGGATCATCCGCTCCTGGGACATTCCAGGCGCGTGGGCGTGCGCGGGTCCGTGCCCGTAGTGCAGGTCCTCGCCGCGAGCAGCACCGTCGTGCGCGTGCGGATGTTCATGATCGTGCGCCTCACCATGGCCGTGCCCCCCCGCGTGGTCGTGCGGATGGCTGTGCACGGTGCCATCCGCATGACGGTGCTCGTGCGCATGCGCGTGGTCATGTTCGTGCGCGGTGCCGTGCCCGTGCTGCCCCAAATGGTCGTGCGGGTGTGCGTGCACGGTGCCATCCGCGTGCCGGTGCTGGTGATGGTGCGGGTGTTCGTGCGCGTGGTCGTGTCCGCTTCCGTGCCCGTGTTCAACGGTGTGGTCGTGCGGGTGGCTGTGCTCGGCACCGTCGGCATGGCGATGCGCGTGGGCGTGCTCGTGCAGGTGGTCATGCGCGGCGCCGTGCCCGTGGTCAGCGGTGTGGTCGTGCGTATGAACGTGCACCGTGCCGTCGGCGTGCCGGTGCACGTGTTCATGGTGATGATGGTGCTCGTGACCGTGACCATGCGCGTGTCCATGGCCGTGATCGTGCGGGTGGCTGTGCACGGTACCATCGGCATGCCGATGTTCGTGCTCATGCGCACCGACCGGGCGTCCTTCCACCCGGGTTTCACCTTCCCCACAACCGCATACCGTGCACATCTGCAACCTCCTGAAACCCTGATCCGGTGACGCCCCGCGGACTCAAAGTCGCGTGCAGACGCCATGTGCCTCGAACCCCCGCAGCGGCGCTGCCACCGGGCCCGCGTCTGTTCAATAAACCATAACCCGAACGCCCTGCTCGGGCATTGCGCTGCCTCACGTTCCGAAACGCCGGCTAGACCCTAGTGGGCCATGCGGAAAGTTCGGTACCCGATCGCTTCGCCAGAAGCGCCGGCGCTGCGTTGGGCAAGTTTGAAATAGGGTGGCTATTCCGGCACTTGCCCGCCTTGCTCCGACACTTCTGGCTGTGCTCCGTAGGCACCGAACTTCCCGCATG
>PULL01000311.1 GCA_003550945.1 Thioalkalivibrio sp.
CGGTAAAGACCCCGGACGGCGGCACCTGCCTGGTGATGAACGCGGGTTCCAACGCCAAGTTCCTCGTCGTGATGGATTTCGACTTCCGCGACGGCAAGATCCAGGGCTGGAAATACAACCTGCTGCCGGTGTTCTCGAACCTGATCGACCCGGATCCGGAAATGCAGCAGTACATCACCAACATGCGCAACCAGGAGGTCACCTTCGACGGCCAGACCTTCAACATGGAGGAGAAGCTCTCCGAAGAACTGGCCGTGACCGACAGCCTGCTGTTCCGTCGCGGCAACTTCAACGGCACCTTCGACCAGCTGATCGTCGATGCACTGATCGAGCAGGTCGATGCCCAGATCGCGTTCTCGCCGGGATTCCGTTGGGGTACCACGGTGCTGCCGGGCATGCCGATCACCTTCGAGCACGTGATGGACCAGACCGGCCTGACCTACCCCGCGGTAACCCGCAACGCGATGAGCGGGTCGATGATCAAGACCATTCTGGAGGACGTCGCGGACAACCTGTTCCACGAGGATCCGTTCTTCCAGCAGGGCGGCGACATGGTCCGCATCGGCGGCCTGAAGTACGCGATCGACCCCACCAAGCGCATCGGCGAGCGGATTCAGGACCTCGAATTCGACGGCAAGCCGCTGGACGCCGACAAGGAATACGTGGTCGCGGGCTGGGCCAGCGTGCAGGAACAACCGGCGGGCGACACCGGGCGCAAGATCTGGGACGTCGTGGCCGATTACCTGCGCGACAAGAAGACCATCAGCATCGACCGCCTGAACGAGCCGGTGGTCCGGGGCATCGGGGAGGACAACCTCGGTTTCGTCCCGACCGAGAAGACCTGACACAGCCGTCACTGCGTACTGTCGACGAACCCCGCCACTTGGCGGGGTTCTTGTTTTGGGGCCGGGGAGGGTGAGGATGGACAGAGGAACTGCGCCGGTTGCAACACGTCCAACAAGAGCGGAAACGACACCGCGCGCAGCCTCGAAACCCGAATGCCCAAGACCCCTTCACAAGGAGGAGCAACACGAACGATGGATTCCGCTGACACCTTGATCGCCCAATACGCGAGGGACTTCCGCAAGCGCCAGGAGTCGGAGATGGCGCTGGCCGCGTACCTGGAAGCCTGCACCGACGACCCCATGCTGTACGCGACTGCGGCCGAGCGCCTGGTCGCGGCGATCGGAGAGCCCCGAGTGCTCGACACCGCGCGTGACGAGCGCCTGGGACGGATCTTCCTGAACCGGACGATCAAGATCTACCCGGCCTTCGAAGACTTTTTCGGCATGGAGGAGACGGTCGAGCGCATCGTCGGTTTCTTCCGCTATGCCGCGCAGGGGCTCGAGGAGCACAAGCAGATCCTGTACCTGCTCGGCCCCGTGGGCGGCGGCAAGTCGTCGCTGGCGGAACGCCTGAAGACGCTGATGGAGAAACACCCCATCTACGTGCTGAAGGCCGGCGACGAAATCTCCCCGGTGTTCGAAAGCCCGCTGGGACTGTTCGACCCGGAGACCCACGGCCAGGACCTCGAGTCCCGCTTCGGCATCCCGAAGCGCCGGCTCACCGGACTGCTGTCGCCCTGGGCGGTGAAGCGCCTTGACGAGTTTGGCGGCGACCTGTCGCGCTTCTCGGTGGTGCGCCTGTACCCGTCGAAGCTGCGCCAGATCGCGATCGCGAAGACCGAACCCGGCGACGAGAACAACCAGGACATTTCGTCGCTGGTGGGCAAGGTCGACATTCGCAAGCTGGAGCTCTACAGCCAGAACGACACCGATGCGTACAGCTACTCGGGGGGGCTGAACCGCGCGAACCAGGGCCTGCTCGAGTTCGTCGAGATGTTCAAGGCACCGATCAAGATGCTGCACCCGCTGCTGACCGCCACCCAGGAAGGCAACTACGTGGGCACCGAGAACATCGGCGCGATTCCGTTCCAGGGCGTGATCATGGCGCACTCGAACGAGTCCGAGTGGCAGACCTTCCGCAACAACAGGAACAACGAGGCCTTCCTCGACCGCATCTCGGTGATCAAGGTGCCCTACTGCCTGCGGGCCACCGAGGAACGCATGATCTACGCGAAGCTGATCGGCAGCAGCGAACTGAGCGAGGCACCCTGCGCGCCGGCCACGCTGGATCTGCTCGCCCGCTTCTCGGTGCTGACCCGCCTCAAGGAGCACGAAAACTCGAGCCTGTACTCGAAGATGCGCATCTACGACGGCGAGAGCCTGAAGGACACCGACCCGAAGGCCAAGTCCATGCAGGAATACCGCGACGTGGCTGGGGTCGACGAGGGCATGAACGGCGTTTCGACCCGCTTCGCGTTCAAGGTGTTGTCCGAGACCTTCAACTACGACAACCACGAGGTCGCCGCCGACCCGGTGCACCTGCTGTACATGCTCGAGCAGTCGATCCGGCGCGAGCAGTTCCCGGAGGAGACCGAGCGGCGCTACCTCGAGTACATCAAGGCCGAACTCGCCCCGCGCTACGCCGACTTCATCGGCAACGAGATCCAGAAGGCCTACCTCGAGTCCTACCACGATTTCGGCCAGAACCTGTTCGAGCGCTACGTGACCTACGCCGACGCCTGGATCGAGGACCACGACTTCAAGGACCCGGACACCGGCCAGATGCTCGACCGCGGCGCGCTGAACCAGGAGCTGTCGAAAATCGAGAAGGCCGCGGGGATCGCGAACCCGAAGGACTTCCGCAACGAAGTGGTGAAGTTCGCTTTGCGCGCGCAGGCGGCGAAGGGCGGCAAGATGCCCGAGTGGACGTCCTACGAGAAAATCCGCGAGGTGATCGAGAAGCGCATGTTCAGCCAGGTCGAGGACCTGCTGCCGGTGATCAGCTTCGGCACCAAGGGCGACTCGGAGCTGGAACGCAAGCACAGCGACTTCGTGCAGCGCATGATCGAGCGCGGCTACACCGAACGCCAGGTACGGCGCCTGGTGGAGTGGTACATGCGCGTGAAACAGGCCGGCTGAGCCCGCATCCGACGGAGGCCCGAACCCCGTGGTGAACATCGTCGACCGGCGCCTGAACCCCAAGGACAAGAGCCTCGCGAACCGTCAGCGCTTCATCCGCCGCGCGAAGCGGCAGATCCTGGACGCGGTGCGCGAGGTTTCGGCGCGTCGGCGCATCGCCGACGTCGGGCAGCAGGGCGAGGAAGCGATCCGCATCCCTTCGGACGGGCTGCAGGAACCCTCCTTCCGGAAGTCTGCGTCGACCGGCGTGCGCCGCCACGTGGTGCCGGGCAACAAGGAATTCCACGCCGGCGACCGGATCCCCCGGCCCGAAGGCGGCGGCCGCGGATCGGGCCCGGGCGGTGGCAGTCCGGACGGCGAGGGAGAGGACGCGTTCCAGTTTTCGATCAGCCGGGATGAATTCCTGGACCTGTTCTTCGAGAACCTGGAACTCCCCGACCTGGCCCGTACCCAGCTCTCCCGGGTCGAGCAGGATGGCGTGCGCCGGGCCGGCCACTCGGTTTCGGGGTCGCCGGCGCAGTTGAACCTGACCCGCACGATGCGCCGCTCGCTGTCACGGCGCCTGGCGCTGCATCGCCCGCGGCGCGAGGAGATCCTCGAACTCGACCGCGAAATCGACCGCCTGGAGCGCTCGGGCAAGGACCCCGAGCGCCTGCGCGAGCTCAAGCTCGAACGCGAGCGCCTGTCGCGGCGCTCGCGCCTGATCCCCTACATCGACCCGATCGACCTGCGCTTCAACCGCTTTGTCCCGACCCCGCGACCGATCTCGCAGGCGGTGATGTTCTGCCTGATGGATGTGTCCGGCTCGATGACCGAGGACATGAAGGATCTCGCGAAGCGCTTCTTCATGCTGCTGTACCTGTTCCTCGAGCGGCGCTACCGGCACGTGGAGGTCGTGTTCATCCGGCACACGCACATCGCGCAGGAAGTCGACGAAGACACTTTCTTCTACTCGCGCGAAACCGGCGGCACACTGGTCTCGCCGGCGCTGGACGAGATGGATCGGGTGGTGCGCGAACGCTATTCGCCCGAAGACTGGAACATCTACGCGGCACAGGCCTCCGACGGCGACAACACCCCCCAGGACAACCCGGCGGTGATCGAGCGCATGGAGCGGACGATCCTGCCCGTCTGCCGCTATTTCGCCTACATCGAAGTGTCCGGCGAACGCGGGCGCGGAGGCGTGACCGACCTGTGGATGGTCTACGAGCGCCTCGCCCGGGCAGGCCGGCCACTGGCGATGCGACGCGTTCGGCAGCGCGGCGACATTTTCCCGGTGTTCCGCGACCTGTTCACGCCCGCGGAACTCAGGGGCTGACCATGGCGCGCAGGCGCAAGGAGGAAACGAAACCGCTCTACACCGGACCGGACTGGGACTACCGGCTCGTTCGACGCACGTTCGATGCGATCGAAAAGATCGCGGTGGACGAAATGGGGCTCGAGCCCTACCCCGCCCAGATCGAGGTGATCAGCTCGGAACAGATGCTCGATGCCTACTCGTCGATGGGCATGCCGCTGTTCTACCGGCACTGGTCCTTCGGCAAGCACTTCGCCCGCGACGAGATGCTCTACCGCAAGGGTGTGACCGGGCTGGCTTACGAGATCGTGATCAATTCCAACCCCTGCCTCTGCTACATCATGGAAGAGAACACCATGACCATGCAGACGCTGGTGATGGCCCACGCCGCATTCGGGCACAGCCACTTCTTCCGCAACAACCAGCTGTTCCGCGAGTGGACCGACGCCGAATCGATCCTCGACTATCTCGATTTCGCGAAGCGCTACATTGCCGACTGCGAGGAACGCCATGGCCACGCGGCGGTGGAGCGCGTGCTCGACGCGGCGCACGCGCTGATGACACACGGGGTGCACCGCTACCCGCGCCGCAGACCGCTGAACCTGAAACGCGAGCTGGAGCGAGAACGCGAACGCCAGCGCTTCGAGGAGAGCAGCTACAGCGACCTCTGGCGCACCCTGCCGCGTCGCGAAACC
>PULL01000062.1 GCA_003550945.1 Thioalkalivibrio sp.
ATGCAAAGCCCGATCGACACCACGGGGCGGCGTTGAAAGCTGCCGTCGTGCCGGACGATACGCACGTGCCGGGTGATCGGACGTTCGATCCGCACGGTGTTGTTCTCATCTTCGGGATCGATGATGTCGAACGCGATCCACCTTTGGCCATCGCGCCGGAACGGCTTCTTGTTCAGCGCGTTGAGGGACGAGGTAGTCGCGCCGGTATCCAGCTTTGCTTTCAGCGAGATGCCTTCGGGCAGGATCTCGATCCGCTCAACCCAGCCGTGGATCGTGCGAACGTCGGGTTCGCTCGCGTTCACGCCAACGGCCAACGCAACGCTGAGCAACACGGCTACCGGGAAAAACGGGAAATGCATGGGCTCCTCGACGTGCGTCAACCGGGCTTGGTCGACGGGATCGGTTTAGAAACCCCTCATTATACTCGCTTGTACACGTCTGGCCGCTCACATCGCGCGGTGTGCCGCCCGAGGCCTGTCCGTGTTGCTGGTGCGCTGGATGGCGGCCGGACTATCCCGTCGGGATTCTTGGGCACGGGTGGGCGGCGCGAGTGTCGGGTCATACGGGCAACAATGAGCCAACTCAGTGGCCGAGAACCCCTGAGGGCCCAGATACCTCAGGGGTGGCGTTGCGCCGAATCACCGAATCCGTTCACTGAAACGGCGCCTAATGCCGCCGGACGGCGATCAGGCGTACGCGGAACGGTGTTATGGGCTGATACTGAAGCTGGCCCTGCCCACGATCAGAGGATCGGTCTGCCCGACATTGCGCGGGTCCTTGCCCGCGTAGTCCAACGAGTGGAGCACGTAGCGCATTGCATTCAGTCGCGCCCGCTTCTTGCAGTCCGACTTCACCACGATCCAGGGACACTCGGAATGGTCGGTGTGGAAGAACATGGCCTCCTTGGCCGTGGTGTATTCGTCCCACTTGTCCAGCGACGCCAGATCGATGGGGCTGAGCTTCCACTGCTTCAGGGGATGCAGCTTGCGCTCCTTGAACCGGCGCTGCTGCTCCTTGCGACTCACCGAGAACCACAGCTTGATCACGTGAATCCCACTGTTCACCAAATGACGCTCGATCTCCGGCGCCTGGTGCATGAAGGTCGCGTATTCTTCGTCGGTGCAGAACCCCATCACCCGCTCGACCCCGGCCCGGTTGTACCAGGAACGGTCGAACAGCACGAGCTCGCCGGCGGTCGGCATGTGCTTGAGGTAGCGCTGGAAGTACCACTGCCCCTTTTCCTCTGCGGTAGGCTTCTCCAGCGCAACCACGCGCGCACCGCGCGGATTCAGGTGCTCCATGAAGCGCTTGATGGTGCCGCCCTTGCCGGCGGCGTCGCGCCCTTCGAACAGGATCACCACCCGCTGCCCGGTCTCCCTCACCCAGGCCTGCAGCTTCAGCAGCTCGGCCTGCAGGTGGTATTTCTGGCGCTCGTAGCTCTTGCGCGACAGGCGGTTCTTGTAGGGGTAGACGGCGCTTCGCCAGTCGTCGACCAGCTCGTCGTCGGGGCTGACCGGGAGGCGCTCTTCGTATCGCCCCCAGCGAGTCAGCGCTGTTTTCAGGGCCGCAGCATCGTCCGGTGAAGCGCCCTCGAGGATCGCCTCGAGTGTTTTCAGCGCAGCCTCGTATTCGGTGGGCCGGGGTTCGGTGCGCTCCAGGATGTCCTCGGCAGCTGCAGCCTGTGCATCCTGCGCTTCCGAGGTCTGCTGCACAACGGTGAACATCTTCACACTGCGTTCGGATAGCGACTCGCTTTGCCGCGGGGCCTTCGGTTCGTCTTTGCTCATGGTGTGCTCTTCATATCGGTGGAAAACTCAATGACAGAGGCCTGGTCAACTGGGAGCCGGTTGCGAATGCGCCCCGCTGTTGGAAGCCCCTTTCGCTCGAGCGTTGGGCTTTTGGAACGTCAGTACTCAGTGATGGGACGAATCCTCGTTGCGCAGCGCCTGGGCACTGATGTCCCGGTACAGGGCCACGACCTTGGCACTGATTTCCCTGAATTCCGGGTGGTGGTCGAACAGCACTTTGGCGTGCATCGCGTCGGAGAGTCCCAGCTTCAGGTACCGGATGTCCTCCGGGCTGGCCTTCTCGCCATGATCCAACCGTTCCTTCATCGCGAGGATCCTGGGCAGCACCTGTGTCTGCAGGCGGCGAAGCACCGCGGTGATGGTCCCTTCGGCCACTCGTCTTTCGTTCATCGTATTTCTCCTGCCTGAGAGCGGGACCTACACAGAGCGTTATTGCCCCAGCACCTGGAACAGGTGCCGGTAGTGGTTCGTTTTGCGACAGATTGGGCAGAGACTCTCCGTGTCCTCGCGTGCGACCGGGAGCCGGAACTCCACTCCGCAGGCGCGGCAGCGCCGCTGTTCAAGGCGTACCGCATAGGGCGTCGCGTTGGCCAAGGGGACCGGCGTGATCGCATTCGCCTCGCAGACATCGCCGCACACACGGCAACCGGTACAAAGATCGGGAAAGACCTGGTACCGGTCGTTTGTGTCGTCGAATTCGAGGGCATGCGTCGGGCAAAGCCGGATGCAAGCGCTGCAGCCATCGCAGGCCTTCTCGTCGAGAAGGGGACGCCATTCGGCGACTCCGTTTCCACCTCCGCCGAGCAGGGTGGAGGCCGGCCGTGGCCCAGTCTGAGGTTCCGCCACGCCAAAGCCCTGAGCCAGACGCGTGAGTTGCCGGAGGCCGCCGCGCAGAAACCTTCGCCGCTCCAGGGAGTGAGCGGGCGTCCGGCCGGTTCGGGTAAGCAGGGCCTGCCATGCGGCTGGTGGGTATGGGTGATGCACGAGTTGGACATGGCCCCGCGATTGGAGGAGGCGATTCAGCTCCGGGAGCCGCCGCTCCAGGCGCTCTCCGGTCCCGCGATCACAGTTCGCGCAGTCACCGGTGACGGTTGCGATGGCCTCGATTCCTTCCGCGGCCAACCGGGCGAGGGCGCGCACCGACAGGCTGTGCACGCAGGGGATCACGCCGTCACCCCGGGATACCCCCGCGTGATCGCAGGCCGCAAGGACCACGCGGTCACCCTCGATCTCCGCCGAAAGAACGTCCAGGCGAACCGACAGGGCCTCCTGCGGGCAGGCCGCCGTGCACAGTCCGCAGTCGTCGCACAGCGTGGCGTCGAGGTTCAGGCCCTCATCATCGATGCTCCAGGCGGAGGTCGGACAGGCATCCACGCAGGCTCTGCAACTGGCCTGTTCAAACAGGGAGTGGACGCAGCGTTCCGGACTCACTTGCAACGCCGCCAAGCCGCAGGGCTGTTTCGGAACAGGGGCGTCGAGTGTCATCTCCATGCGTCCGGAAGACCGGTCCTCACCAGGAGGGCGAGGCCCCCGGAAGGTAGCGCAACGGGACCTCGGCTTTCCCGTGACTGGTCTCTGCAGGCTGTTCCGCGGCGATTCGCGCCTCGATGTCCTCCGGTGTCGGACGGGGCTCTCCGACTATCTCTGCCAGCAGGTCGCGGGCTTCGTCGAGATAGCAGCCGGTCAGCGCGTTGAGGCCGGCGTAGAACTGGGTCTCACAACGGGCTGCGACCCGTCGCGAAAAATCGGGGACCCAGCGCAGCAGATGGCGGTCGAGAAAATCAGCCGCTTCCGCGAGCGCCTCCGAGCTGGGTTCCGACTCTAGAATGAAAGCCAGGAATTCGAGTTCGTGGACGAGGTGATCCTCGGGTCGCACGCGCCAGTTTTCCACCGTCAGCCCGTGGCGCGCCATCCACTCACGGACCTCGAACATCGGGGCCTGCATCGCCAACTCTTCCTCGTCGATCCAGACCGACTCATTCGGCGCTGCACGCAGGGTGTGGTTCAGGTAGATCGCCGCATAGTCGACGGCCAGTTGCTCCAGCGTTTCCGGACTGGGTTCGGGCTCGATCTGACTGAGCGCTGAGCGCAGCAGATCCATCGCAGCCCGGGCCGGTTCACCTTCGAGTACCAACGCCAGATGGTCCGGGAACGCGCCCGAGCGGAGCGAGGCCAGCGTGCTGCTGTCGATTTCGCGATTGTGCAGGCACGCGAGCAGCCGGAGGTCTTCCGCGATGGCGCGGGCAAGACGGCTCACGAGTGACTCCTGTGGCAACGCACTCACGATTCCACCTTGCCCTTGCTGTGCGGCACGAACACGATCGATGGATTGGTGAGCTCCGGGTCCGCAAAGTTCTTCACCGCCCGCACCGGCGTCTCGTTCGGGCCGATGGCCTTGGTCTGGAACGTGTTGGTGCGCAACTCGTCGATCGGCCCGATGTCGAGAACCCGCATCATGCAGGCCGACACGCAATAGGGCTTGCGCCCCGACTCGATCTCGTCCACGCACAGGTTGCACTTGGACACGATGTTCAGTTCCGGGATGAACTGCGGTGCGCCGTAAGGACAGGCGGCCTCGCAGCGGCGGCAACCGATGCACAGCGTCGAGTCGATGTCGACGATGCCGTCCGCCTTGCGCTTCCAGATGGCGCCGGTGGGGCAGGCCGGAAGACAGGCGGGTTCTTCGCAATGGTTGCAGGAAATGTTGACCTTGTAGGCGAAGACATCCGGGTAGCTGCCACCCTCGATGTACTGCACCCGCCGGAAACGTGGCCCGGCGGACAGGCCGTTCTTGTCCTTGCATGCGATTTCGCAGGCGCGGCAGCCGATGCAGTCCACATTGTGGTGGATGAAGCCAAGCTGCATGTCCGGGACGACCGGTGTGTACACCTCGCGCTTGCGCCGCTTGATCGCCTGCTTGATGGTCTCTTTGTCCTGTTTCGATATGTCAGACATGGTTCCAGTCCTCGAGGCGATGGTTACAGGTCACGCCGGAATACGTGTGAGCGCGACGTGGCGAGACGGTCCCAGCCGGGACGGTGTTCGAGGTGCGTCTTGCGGATGTTGACCAGCGCGGTGTTGTACGCAAACGCACCTGCCGGGCTCGGTTCGTCGGGGGTCAGCATGTCCGGGTTGCCCGA
>PULL01000162.1 GCA_003550945.1 Thioalkalivibrio sp.
ATCCACCAGCGTGGCCAGTTTCAGGTCCACGTCCATGCCGTTATGCGACAGCACCACGACGACATCCGCGCCCTCGGCACGGGCGGCGTTCACCTGACGCTGCATGTCGTCCGGACGGATGCCGAAGCTCCACTGCTCGACCATGAAGCGCGGGTTCGCGATCGGCGTGTACGGGAAAGCCTGACCGACGATCGCGACGTTCACGCCGTTGATCTCGCGGATCACGTAGGGCTTGAAGACCTGGTCGCCCCAGTCGACGTCGGTCACGTTCTGTGCGACGAAGTCGATGCCGGCGGCGGCGAAGTCGTTTTCGACGACTTCGGACACGCGGTCCGCGCCGTAGGTGAACTCCCAGTGCGCGGTCATCACATCGACGGTCAGCAGCTTCTGCGCATCGACCATGTCCTGCGCGTTGGTCCAGACGCCGGTGCCGGTACCGCCGCCCCAGGTGTCGCCGCCGTCGAGCAGCAGCGCGCCCGGGCGCGAGGCCTTCAACTGCTTCACCAAGGTGGACAGGTGGGCGAAGCCGCCGACGCGGCCGTATTCCTCGGCGCCGGCGACGAAATCGAGGTAGGTGAACGCGTGCGCCTTCTTGCCGCCCGGGTCGATCCCGAAGTGCTTCAGCAACGCCTCGCCGACGAGGTGCGGGGGCTGGTTGCGCATGCCGGCCACGCCGATGTTGATGTTCGGCTCGCGGAAGAAAACGGGGTTCAGCTGTCCGTGGGAGTCGGTGTAGTGCAGCAGGCTGACATTGCCGTAGCGCGGCACCTCATAGAGCTTGCGGCCGTGGCTGCCAGCCAGTCCGTTGAGGGGGAAGCCGGCGATGCTCGCGACGGCCATCATCTGCAGGAATTCGCGACGACTCAATTGCATGGGGGGTCAACCTCCGGTGGTTTTTCGGTCGGGGTGTCGAGGATGCGCGGAAAACAAATGAAGGGACGCACGCGGGGAGCGCTTCATTCCCACACCCCGCCGCCGTTGTCAGCGCTCGGCGTCCTTCGCGACCTGCCGGGCGGTATCGCGCTTGTGCTCGATTCGCTCCACGTCTCTCGGGGTCGCATCCCGGGCCGCGAGCGCGTCGTCGAACTGCCGCACCGCCTCCGTGTATTGGCCGCGGTGGAAGAAATACTCCGCCATCGCTTCCCGGCTCACCGCGATCCGGCCAGCGGCGTCGGCGGCATCGGCCTTCAGGCGCAGCAGCGCCGGTTCCGGGGTGGCCTGCAGGCGCAGCAGCTGGTCCACGATGCGCACCGCATCGAGGTGGTTGCCCGCCTCGTGGTGCGTGATCGCGCGGATGTGGCGGATCACCGGATGCCCGGGGTAGATCTCGTCCAGTTCGCCGAGCAGCGACAGGGCCCGCTCGCTCCGATTCTGGCGCCGCAGCAGCGCGACTTCGGCCAGGGCCAGTGTCAGCGTCGGGACCTCGCCGGCCGGAATCCGCTCGAGTGCCGCGGCCGCGGAGTCGGTGCGCCCCAGCTCGAGGTAGGCCACGGCGGCTTCGTACAGTTGCAAGGCGCTCGGGGCACTGGCTGTCTCGAGCGTCTCCACACTGCGCCGTGGCTCGTCGAGCGCACGTGCTCGGGCCTGCATCCAGGTGAACAGTCCCGTGTCGTCGCGGGTGAAATCGCCGGTGATCTGCTCGGCGCGCCCACGCGCATCGCTGATGCGCCCGAGCGTGACCGGGTGGGTGCGCAGGTATTCCGGTATCGCGTCGTGGGCCCCGCGGGACAGCTCCTGCATCCGCTCGAAGAAATCCGCCATCGCGTGGGGATCGAAACGGGTGGCGCTCAGGATCTGCATGCCCACCCGGTCGGCCTCGGCCTCGTTGGCGCGCGTGTAGTCGAGCTGGCTCTGCATTCCGAACGCGAGGCCGCCCGCGATGGCCGCCTGGCCCAGCTGCGGGTCGATGCCGGCCGCGAGAATGCCCGCGAGAATCGCCAGACCGGTGGCGAAGTTGATATCGCGCCCGCGCGCGTACATGCGGGCGATGTGACGCTGGGTGATGTGGGCGATTTCGTGCGCGATCACCGCCGCGAGTTCGGCTTCGTCGCGGGCCGCGCGGATCAGGCCGGTGTGGATGCCGACAATCCCCCCCGGCATCGCGAAGGCGTTCACCTGGCGGTTGTCGATGGTCAGGAAGTGGAACGTTCCCGTGGCGTCGGGTGCGTGGGATGCCAGACGGCTGCCGAGCGCGTCGATGTAGAACGTGATCTCCGGGTCGTCCACCAGGGGCATCACGCGCCGGATCTCGCGCAGCAGCGAACGGCCGAGTTCCAGTTCCTCGCTTGGTGTCAGCAGGCCGCCGGAGGCGTCACCCAGCTCGGGAAGCCTGGGCGTCTGTCCCTGCGCGGCACTGCCGGCGAACAGCGTGAAAAACAGGAGGCCGTATAGAAGGGTTTTCATGCATCGAGGGTCCGTGGTGGCGGACCCTCGATTTCCGGTGCTCTCCCGGGCCGGGCTACTTGCCCAGGCCGGGTGCCGACGAGTAGGCCCGCATGCTGTCGCGCGACTCCCAGAGCTGGGGCTTCAGCATGGCTTCCGGGATCATGAAGCGCTTGCGGTCCAGCACCGGGTGGGTACGCACGATTTTGACCACATCATCATAGCGGAGTTTAATCAGCAGACCGACGTCCGGGCCCGACGTGTGGCGGGCGATCATGTAGTCTTCGTCCATCCGGTGGATGTAGAGGTTGGCGGGGCGCAGGCGGCCCTCGGCGCTGCGCAGCGTGACCGCATAGTGCCCGTCCTTCTTGAATTCGTTCTTGTCCAAGGCGCATCTCCTCACGGTGCAGGGCATTCAAAACCGCGGCAGGCTAGCACGCGGCAGTCCCTCTGCCGACAAACCCACACCCACCGCTCCCGGTATATTGGCGAGTACTAATATTTCGGGTATTCTACTCGGCTAAACGCGTGGGTGCCACGCAGCGGCGCAGCACGCGCTGCCGATTCCTGTTCCACCCCGCAGCGGGCCGCCTTCAGCAACGGGCCGTGGGTTGGTTCCAACCGGACTCGACGGGAGGTTTGCCATGTTCGGAGTCGCGATTTCGGAAGTCACGCCGCAGACACTCGAAGAGTGGGATGCGGAGGGTCGCGCCTACCGCCTCGTCGACGTGCGCTCGATGGCCGAGACCGCCCGTGGCGTGCTTCCCGACGCCGAGACGATCCCGTTGCACCTGATCCCCCTGCGCAAGGACGAACTCAAGGGCGACAAGCCCGTGGTGCTGTACTGCCAAAGCGGCGCCCGTTCCGCCCAGGCCTGTGCGTTTCTCGGCCAGCAGGGCATCACGGACGTGCACAATCTGGTCGGCGGTATCCTGGGCTGGGCGAGGGCGGGCAAGCCCATTGTCGCGCCGAATTAGTACTTTCTTGTATTAGGAATCATATTCGCCTATAAGTGCCGCAACCTTTCTGAGATGCTGTACGGGTCTGGCGCAACACCCTTGTGGCGGACTTCCCTTCAGGACTGATCGAGAACGAGAGAGGAGATGTTATCGATGGCCAATTTCGACCAAGAACTGGACGCTTCCGGACTCAACTGCCCCCTGCCGATCCTGCGCGCGAAGAAGACCCTGTCGTCCATGGACAGCGGTCAGGTGCTGCACATCATCGCCACTGACCCGGGCGCAGTGAAAGACTTCCAGGCCTTCGCGAAGCAGACCGGCAACGAGCTGCTGGAGCATCGCGAGGACGGCGGCAAGTTCTACTTCCTGATGAAGAAGGGCTGATCCAGCCCTTCGGCAATACCCGGTGGCCGGCATCCCGGCCACCTTTTTTTCACACAATTCCTGACTAAATCGAACAACAATTATACCGGTTGCCATGTGGTAACTGGAAATGCGATTTAGACTCTGTCTAACGTGCTCAGACGCAGGCCCTCCTGCATCGAAACCGGCGAAGAGGTGGAACATGGCGACATATGCTGAGATGCAGCAGATCTTCGACGACATTCGTGGCGATTTTCGCTACGACCACGAACTCAACGGCTGCCTGAACTGCGGGATCTGCACGGCGACCTGCCCCTCCGCGCAGTTTTACGACTACTCGCCGCGCGAGATCGTGCAGCTGCTCTGGACCGAGAACGTCGAGCAGATCTACGACGCGATGCAGGAGAAGATCTGGGCCTGTGCACAGTGCATGACCTGCGCCGCACGCTGCCCGTTCAAGAATTCCCCCGGTGGCCTGGTCGCGATCATGCGCGAGGTCGCGATCAAGCACGAGATGCAGTCGGCGAAGGACGTGCTGCGTCCGTTCGGCCGCGTGATGCTGAAGCTGATCACCACCGGCAACCAGCTGTCGCCGGACATGATCCAGCCTGACCACTTCCCCGACTGGGGTCCCAACATCCAGAAGGTGGAAGGCGACCTGCGCATCCTGCGCAAGGCGATTCCGGTGAAGACTTTGCAGACGGTGGAAACCGCCTGGGAGGTCTCGCTGAAGACCTCGGTCGAGATGTACACCATCTGGGAGATGACCGGTGTACTGAAATCCCTTGAGCTCATGGACGAAAACCTCTTCGACGTCATCGAGGACTTCATCGACGAGAAGCGTGAAGACTACGAAGACTGGCTCGAAGAGCAGGAAGAAGACGACGACGATTGAGCCATTGTCGTCATCCGCAACCGAATCCACCAGGAGCATAGCGATGAGCGAACATACCCCGGGCAACCACAACCAGAGCGCACAGGGTGCCGGCCCCGGCACCATGAAGCCAGGTTTCCACAACACCGACGGGCAGGGCATCGCCGGTCACGGTTCCTTCTTCCAGGCCACCGATCTGTCTCGCGAGGACGCGATCAAGGCGACCGACTGGGTGCGCAAGCACGTCGACCGCCGCACCATCGACCTCGGCGACCGGATGG
>PULL01000316.1 GCA_003550945.1 Thioalkalivibrio sp.
AAAACGGCGGCTACCAGTTGATGCCGGAATGGGGCACCAAGCCGGCCAACCACTACCTGCCGCGGCACAAGAACCGGATCACCGTGCGCGAGGATGAACTCGAGCGCGCGGACAACCCGCTCAAGATCGACAGCAAACTGCCCAAGCCGAGCCGCGACGAGCCTTCGCTCGACGACGTGACCAGCTGGTAACCAGGGAAGAATTCGTCATGCATCCTGCCTTTTCCGTGATCTTCCTCACCACCCTGATCGGCGCCGGACAGGGTTTGTTCATCGCGCTGTTCTCGATCGAGTCCCTCGGGCTGCTCGGCATGGCACCGTTGCAGAACGGCGAGTTCTTCGCGCTCGGAAGCCTGGTGTCGCTGGTGCTGCTCGGGCTCGGGCTGTTCGCCTCGTTCTTCCACCTCGGCCGCCCGGAGCGGGCCTGGCGCACCGCGACCAAGTGGCGCACCTCGTGGCTGTCGCGGGAGGTCATCGTGCTGCCCGCGTTCATGGGCGTGGTTTTCCTGTACGGCGTCGCCCACTGGACCGGTTTCAACCCGACCCTGGGCACACTGGCCGGCGGACACGGGGTGCTCGCGACCGTGGTTCTCGGTGCACTGGGCACGGCACTGGCGCTGGCGCTGTACGTGAGCACCGCGATGATTTACGCGGCAGTGAAGTTCCTGCAGGAGTGGCACTCGCCGCTGACCGTAGTGAACTACACGGTGCTCGGCGCCGCGTCCGGATTCACCCTCGCGACAGCCTACGCCGCCTGGTCAGGCGCGCCGCTGGTTCACGTGCTGGCGTCCACAGCGATTGCGCTGACATTGCTCGGGCTGCTCACGCGGATCGCGTCGCTGATCCGCAACGCGCGCATCAAGCCCAAGTCCACCCTGCAGACGGCGATCGGGATCAAGCACCCGCGCATCGTGCAGAAATCGCAGGGCTTCATGGGCGGATCGTTCAATACCCGCGAGTTCTTCCACCACCGCTCCGAAGGCTTCGTGCGCGCGGTGAAGTGGGTATTCCTGATCGCGGCCTTCGTGATCCCCACCGTGCTGCTCGCGGTGAGCCTGCTGATGACGGTGGACGCGACGAACCTGCTGCTGGCGGCGTTCCTGATCCAGTACCTGGGCCTGCTGGCCGAGCGCTGGTTCTTCTTCGCGCAGGCCAACCACCCGCAGAACCTGTACTACCAGTCGGTGGCCTGACCCCGGCTAGAGTGCTCAAGGGGACAGATTTGCAAATCTGTCCCCTGCCTACTGGCGGGCGAGTGAAGGGAGGTTCGGCTCCGACCTACTCTGCCGGCCAGTATTCGGTAGCGATCCCATCCCCGAGGTCGGCTTCGATTAGTCGCCGGCGCACCTCCAGCAACTTCTCCACCAACGCCGGTTCGCGCTCTGCGTAGGCCTCCGCGTCCGGGCGCCGGTTCACCACCACCCCCAGCAGTTCGGTGATCGCGTTGCCGATCGAATTCTGACTGATGGTCACGATCAGCCGGCCGTCGTCGTTCCGGCAGATCAACTGCTTGAACGCCGGTTGCCAGCGGATCGCGTTCGCGTATTTCGCGTCGTGAATGCAGCGGTCGCGCACCTTTTTCGCGGTGGCCAGGAAGTCGTTGTTGAATAGCAGCACCTCCTCGACATGCCGCGGGAAATGCACACCTTCCGGCATCGGCGCGTTGCGGGTGGAGACCTGCGAGAAGAAGGTCCGGTAGAAGTCGAGAAACCCCTTCAGGATCTCATCGTACTCCCGCCAGAAACGTGCGTCGTGCAGAGAGGCGATGCCGCCCGAGATCTCCCAGCTGGGCAGACCCTGAGGGTAGCCGGTCAGGTCCAGGCGGGCATCCTCGTCAGCGGCCGGCTTCAGGATCTTCAGCTCCAGCGCCTGCGTGAAAAACTCCCGGTAGACGTCGCGCATATAGGCCTGGAACAGGCTGTGCTGGCCACCGTCGGTCAGGTTGGGGTTCGCCGGGTCGGCATGCGCCGCGTTCCGCAGATCCGCCATCGGGAAGACCATGAAGTGGTTGTGCAGCATCCGGATGCTGGGCACGCCCGGGGCGGTCAGCGGCCAGGTCGCGTCCAGGCTGGCCTCGCCGGCCAGCACCAGCGCTTCGGCCGGATCCGGGTATCGTTCCAGCATGTACTCGATGATCACGCCGTTCATCCGGTTCCACACGTGCCGGACGTGATCCGGCACCTGCGTACGCCGCACCGGACGACCGAGAGGATCGAGGATCACCTTCGAGGTGTTGTAGATGATCGAGGTGTCGAACTCGTTGGTATGCCCCAGCGCCTTGCGGTAGAGCAGCAGATTCTCCGGGTTCACCAGCAGCCCGTTGTTGTGCACCAGGTCCGCAAGGTTCTCGGTGCTGTTGAAAAACTCGTTCGGCTTCATCCCGTCCGGGATTTCCAGCGGGATCGGGCGGAAAGGCGTGGTGATTTCGCGTGGGCCTACTTCCATGGTCGCTCTCGTCTCCTCCGTCTCTGGGCGGCGCACCGCATTCGCATCAATGCCTTTCCGCTCGCGGTCGGACAGGGACGCAAGCCTTGTAAGAGGCTCGGCATACCCTGTACTGTAGCGCCCCGCAGACCGCGGCCGATTGGCCCCGGGAACATAACATACCCACGAAACCCTGAAGGAGCGAAGTCATGCGATTGATTCTGTTGGGCGCACCCGGTGCCGGTAAGGGCACGCAGGCACAGTACATCTGCGAACGCTACGACATCCCGCAGATCTCCACCGGCGACATGCTGCGCGCCGCGGTAAAGGCCGGCACCCCGTTGGGCATCGAGGCGAAGAAGGTCATGGACGCCGGCGGCCTGGTATCGGACGACATCATTCTTGGCCTGATCAAGGAGCGCCTGCAACAGCCCGACTGCGCAAAGGGCTTCCTGTTCGACGGCTTCCCGCGCACGATTCCCCAGGCCGAGGCGCTGAAGGACCAGGGCGTAAAGCTGGACTTCGTGGTCGAGGTCGACGTTCCGGACGAGGAAATCATCAAGCGCATGAGCGGGCGCCGGGTGCACCCGGGTTCGGGCCGGACGTATCACGTGGTCTTCAACCCGCCCCGGATCGAGGGCAAGGACGATCTCACGGACGAGCCGCTGATCCAGCGTGACGACGACAAGGAAGAGACCGTGCGCAAGCGTCTGGACGTCTACCACAGCCAGACCAAGCCGCTGGTCGAGTTCTATTCGAAGTGGGCGGAGAGCGGCGACGTAGACGCACCCCAGTACGTGAAGGTCGCAGGCGTGGGCTCAGTCACGGAAATCCGCGACGAGATCTTCAAGGCGCTGGGCTGACCCTCATCCCCGCGGATCGGCCTTGCCGAGAGATGAAAACAAGCCACGGATGAACACGGATTCACCGACTGACAAAGATTTGTCGTTCGTTCAGTCGGTGCGTTTCCGTGTTCTTCCGTGCGTTTCCGTGGCTGAATTTTCGGACTAGCGAAGCGGGCCACGGAACGTAGCACCCTGTCAGCAACATCCGTGTTCATCCGTGTGCATCCGTGGCCAGGCTCTCACACCGCAGCCGCCGCGGGCTCGCCCGCAACGACGCAGTGCCCGCGAAACACTCTCAGGGCTTGAGCACCTTCGGCACCAGGTTCTGGCGCAGCCGGTAGGCGTCCGGCATGCCGGAGCCGAGCAGCGGGCGCAGGTACAGCCGGAACGCGTCGGTCACGTCGGTGCCGGATGCCGCGATGAACTCGTCCGGCATCGTCTTGGTCTTGCCAGCGACGACCTCCAGCGGAACGAGACGGTAGTCCGAAGAGTAGAAACCGGTACGGTCGATCACCACCGACCCGTCGGTGTCGCCCCACATCGCGTACTGCACCGCCTTCTCACCCACCTCCCGCGCCTCGCGCTGGTCCACGTCGGACACGCAGCCGATGAATGAGCGCTGCACATAGCCGAAGGTGTCGCCGCGCACCCGCTTCACGCCGAGCTTGGTGCGGATTTCGTCGCAGAGCATGTCGGCCAGCGCGCCGGTACCGGACAGCTGCACGTTGCCGTGCGCATCCTTCTCGACATCCTTCGCGAGCTTCACCGCGATCGGCACGCCCTGCTCGTCGTGAATCCCCTCGCTGACCGCGATCACGCAGCGCCCGTAGCGGTCCATCGTTGCCTTCACGTCCGCCAGGAACTTGTCCACGTTGAACACGCGCTCGGGCAGGTAGATCAGGTGCGGACCGTCGTCCGGGAATTTCTTGCCCAGCGCCGCGGCAGCGGTCAGGAATCCGGCATGCCGCCCCATCACCACCGCGATGTAGATGCCCGGCAGCGCCGCATTGTCGAGGTTCGCGCCGATGAACGCCTGGGCGACGAAGCGGGCCGCCGACGGGAAGCCCGGGGTGTGATCGTTCACCACCAGGTCGTTGTCGATCGTCTTCGGGATGTGGATGCAGCGCATCGGGTAGTTGGCCTTGTGCGCTTCCTCGCTGACGATGCGGACCGTGTCCGAGGAGTCGTTGCCGCCGATGTAGAAGAAGTAGCTGATCTCATGCGCTTGGAGAACTTTGAAAATCTCCTGGCAGTACTTCAGGTCCGGCTTGTCGCGGGTGGAGCCCAGCGCCGAGGAGGGCGTATTCGCGACCATCTCCAGGTTGTGGGTGGTTTCCTGGGTGAGGTCGAGCAGTTCCTCGTCGACGATCCCCCGCACGCCGTGGAACGCGCCGTACACCAGATCGACGTTGTTGAACTTGCGCGACTCCAGAACCGCACCAACCATCGACTGGTTGATGACCGCCGTGGGCCCCCCACCCTGTGCAATCAGAACCTTTGCCATCCTTTTCTCCAGTATTTTATATGATGAGAATATGTTAAAATATGAGCGCACCAGACGGTCAGGGTCCGGCA
>PULL01000150.1 GCA_003550945.1 Thioalkalivibrio sp.
CCTGCCAACTCCCCCACCGCACGGTTTCCTCCACTACACTCCGTTACAGGCGGATCAGACTGGAGGAAAACGCGATGGGGTTTGCATTGAGCGACATGCGGCTGACGAGTGAGGCCTTTGCCGCGGATTCGGCCATTCCCGTGCGACATACGGGTGACGGCGAGGACCTGTCCCCTCCGCTCAGCTGGACCGGCGCGCCGGAAGGCACCCGCAGCTTCGTCGTGATCTGCCACGACCCCGACGCCCCATTGGTCACGCCGCGCGGAACTTACGGATTCGTGCACTGGGTGCTCTACAACATCCCCGAATCGGTGACCGAACTGCCCGAGGATGTAAGGGAGTTCACCCCGGGCCGCAACGATTTCGGACGGACCGGGTATGGCGGACCTCTGCCCCCGGAGGGTCACGGCGCGCACCGCTATTACTTCTGGGTGCTGGCGTTGCGGCACGCACCCCAGCTACCCGCGGGTCTGAACCTCTGGGATTTGCTGAAGCGGATCGAGCCATCCCTGATCGGCATGAACCGGCTCGTCGGGACTTTCGAGCGGGGATAAAGGACGGCGGGGTATACGCTGGCCAAAGCATCCGAAAGCATGCACACTTCGCGGCAATATGAAGAAGCGGACGGTGTCCGCGCCACCAGGGAGGATATGGGATGAACTCGGATTTTCTTGACGACCTCGGGAAACTCATTTTCCGGCTGGGATTTGGGGTGCTGTTCCTGATGCACGGCATCCACAAGGTGATGGATATCGATGGCACCATTCAGGGCATCGGGGGCATGCTGGTGAACTCGGGGCTCCCGGCCGAGCTCGCCTATGGAGTGTTCATTGGCGAGATACTGGCCCCGATTCTGATCATCATCGGCTGGTATGCCCGTGTCGGCGCTGTTCTTACCCTGATCACGATGGGTTTCGCGATCTACCTCGCGCACTCCCACGAGTTGCTCCTGCTCACGCAGCATGGCGGCTGGCAGCTGGAACTGCAGGGCATGTTCGTGCTGGCGGGCCTTCTGATCGCGTTGAGTGGCCCTGGCCGGATCAGCATCAACGGTCGGTAAAAAGGCAGCGCGCTGGCCCGCAAGGGGCCTTCGGCGCAACGCGAGACCTTTCTGTCGGCGCTCGGAGAAAACCCGGGCGCCGATTTTTTTCGTGCCGTTGGCGCCGGTACAATCCCACCCCACACCCCGGCCATTTCCCACGGGGTCCGCGAACACAATGCAAAGGCAGACGCGATGGCTCAAACCCTGATCCTGAGTGCGATGTGGGTACTGCCGATGGTGCCGCGGGGTACCGCGTTGAAAGACCACGCGGTGATCGTGCAGCGCGACCGAATCGCGGAGGTGCTGCCACGTGAAGCCGCGCTTGCCCGGTATCCGGGAGCCGAGCACCGACCGTTTCCCTCGCACGCGCTGCTGCCCGGGTTCGTGAATGCCCACACCCACGCCGCGATGACCCTGCTTCGCGGAGTGGGCAGCGACCTGCCGCTGATGGACTGGCTGCAGAAACACGTCTGGCCAGCAGAGGCGCGCCTGCTGTCGCCCGAATTCGTGCACGCGGGCAGCCTGCTTGCGACCGCCGAGATGATACGGGGCGGCACCACCTGTTTCAGCGACATGTACCTGTTTCCGGAAGACACCGCCCGGGTGGTCGACCAGACCGGCCTTCGCGCCCTGCTCGGCCTGACCGTGATCGACTTCCCGACGCCCTGGGCCGCAACGACCCAGGAGTACTTCAGCAAGGGCGCCGATCTCGCCGCCGCCTGGCAGGGACACGAGCGCATCGGCTTCACCGTCGCGCCGCACGCGCCCTACACGGTGGGCGACGAGAGCCTGTCCGAGATCCGCCGGCGGGCCGAAAGGCTCGACGTACCGGTGCACATGCACGTGCACGAAACGGCGCACGAGGTCGCGACCGCCGTTGCCGAAAACAACGAACGCCCACTCGACCGCCTCAAGCGGCTCGGCCTCCTCGAGCGGCCGTTCAATGCCGTGCACATGACGCAGCTGAACGAGCGCGAGCTCGACTGGCTCCCATCCACACCACTTTCGGTGGTGCACTGCGCGGAGTCGAACCTGAAACTCGCGTCCGGCTTCTGCCCTGTGCATCAACTGCTCTCAAGCGGGGCAAACGTGGCGCTGGGCACCGACGGCGTCGCCTCAAACAACGACCTCGACATGCTCGGTGAAATGCGCACGGCCGCGCTGCTGGCCAAGGGTGTGTCCGGCGACGCCTCGGCGGTGGGTGCGCCGCAGGCACTCGAAATGGCCACCCTCAATGGTGCCCGGGCCCTGGGGCTGGAACAGCAGATCGGCTCGCTAGAACCCGGGAAGCTCGCCGACCTGATCGCGATCGACCTCGGGGGCCTCGAGTACCAGCCCGCGCACGACCCGCACACGCAGATCGTCTACACGGCAACCCGGGACTCCGTCACCGACGTCTTTGTCAGCGGCCGCGCGTTGCTCCGCAACCGCGAACTGCTTACGCTCGATCTCGACGAACTCAAGGATCTCGTTGGAAGCTGGCAGGAACGCATCGACGAGGCACACTGAAAGGAGACGAAACGCGAATGACCACCCCGGATGCAGAGCCCCGCCCGGCGAACGTCGATGCGGCGGAGGTCGCCAAGTTCACCTCCCGAGCCGACGACTGGTGGGACGCCACCGGACCCTTCGCGACACTGCACGCGATCAACCCGCTGCGCCTGAACTGGATCGACGCACGCGCCGGCCTGGAAAGGAAACGGGTGCTCGACGTTGGCTGCGGTGCAGGCATCCTGGCCGAAGCCATGGCGCTGCGCGGCGCCGAAGTCACGGGCATCGATGCCGGTGCCGAGCATCTGCAGGCCGCCCGAGCCCACGCGGAGGAGAGCGGCGTCGCCGTCGCGTATCACCAGTCCACCGCTGAGGATTACGCCGAACGCCACGCGGGTGGCTTTGACGTGGTCACCTGCATGGAAATGCTGGAACACGTCCCGGACCCTGAATCGGCGCTGGGCGCGCTGTGCCGGATGGTCGCGCCCGGCGGACACCTGTTCCTGTCCACTATCAACCGCACACCTCGCGCGTTCGCGGAGGCCATCATCGGGGCCGAGTACCTGCTGCGCCTGCTGCCCGCGGGAACCCACGAGTACGCCCGGTTCCTGAAGCCGTCGGAAATCGGCACGGCTCTCAGGGCGCAGGGTTTCAACGTGCGCGAAGTGCGTGGCCTCACCTATTCGCCCCTGACCCGGCGATACCGTCTGACGCCCTCGGTTTCAGTGAATTATCTTCTCCACGCGCGAGGTCCAGAGGCCGAGACGGGCCGCGCCACATGACGCCCAGGCTGACCGGTGTGCTGTTCGACCTGGATGGCACCTTGCTGGACACCGCCCCCGACATGCACGGGGCGCTCGCGCGGCTGATGCAGGAGCAGGGGCGAAACCCCCTCCCCTATGCCGCGGTGCGCGACCACGTATCGCACGGCTCGCGGGCGCTGGTACAACTCGGATTTCCGGATGCCGACGAGCCGGAGCGCGAGCGGCTGAAGCAGCGCTTCCTGGACCTCTACGCCCAGCACCTGTGCCTCGCGACCCGGCTCTTTCCGGGCATGGAGGAAGTCCTCAACGAGATGGTGGCTCGGGGTCTGCGTCTCGGCGTGGTCACCAACAAGCCCGGCTGGCTGACGATGCCGCTGATGGATGCGCTGGGCCTGACCCCTCGATTCGCAACCATCGTCAGCGGCGACACCCTGCCGGAACGCAAGCCATCCCCCGAACCGATGCGCTACGCCGCGCGCCAGGCAAGAGGCGAACCCGCAGAGTTCGTCTACATCGGCGACGCGGAGCGCGACATCGCCGCGGGGCGCGCCGCCGGCATGCACACGCTGGTCGCCGGCTGGGGCTACATCGACGCCGACGAAAGCCCACAGTGCTGGGCCGCCGACGCGGAACTCCGCGAACCGGCCGACTTCTGGCCGTGGTTCGAGTGTCTTCCCGGCGGGTCGCGATGCCTGGCGAGTTGAGCGAGGTTCCTGCGATCGTCTGGGCCTTCGCGGCTGCGCTGCTCGTACTCGGGGTCGGTATCGGCCACGCCTGGGCCAGCAGTCGGCTGAACGTGCGTCTGCAGGGGCTGATGACCGAGAACGCACGCCTCGAAGCCGAGCGCGACTACGCGGAACTGCGTCGCGAGGACCTTCAGGCGAGCTTCGACGAGGCACGCGAACAGCTCGGCAACGCGTTCTCGGCGCTGGCGAACAACGCGCTGCGTGCCAACAATGCCCAGTTTCTGCGTCTCGCTCAGTCGGTGCTGAACCAGCAGTTGCTGCGCGGGCAACACGAACTCAGCCGCAGCGAAACCCGGTTCGAAGACCTCGTCAAGCCCATCCGCGAGACCCTGGCCCGAACCGAAGCCGAGCTGCGGACCATGGAGACGTCCCGCGAGACGGCCTTCGCGTCGCTGAACGAACAGCTGCGCCGCCTGAGCACCGATCACGGCGCATTGCAGAAAGAGACGCGCAACCTCGTGCAGGCCCTTTCCCGCCCCGGCGTGCGCGGCCGCTGGGGCGAGCTGACCCTGCGCCGGGCGGTGGAACTTGCCGGGATGAGCGCACACTGCGATTTCACCGAACAGGCGGCGCTGGCCGGCGAACAGGGACGCCAGCGCCCGGACATGATCGTGCACATGCCCGGCGACCGCGCGCTGGTGGTCGACGCCAAGACTCCGTTGGATGCCTACCTCGCCGCGGTGGACGCGAACGAGCCCGAGGCGCGCGCCACCGCATTGAAACGCCACGCCCAGCACCTGCGCGCACGCGTGGTCGAGCTTTCGGGCAAGCGCTATTGGGCGGGGCTCGAGCACAC
>PULL01000109.1 GCA_003550945.1 Thioalkalivibrio sp.
ACACGGAGAATCAGTGGAAGATCCGGGCGAAGACGATCAGCCCGAAGGTGGGGTCGTTCTACGCGAAGATCATGCGCGACCTGCAGGACGGCAGCGTCAAGTGGGCCTGGGTGCAGGTGAACAACCCCTGGCACACACACCCGAATGCCAACCACTGGATCGCGGCCGCGCGCAAGCCGGACGACTTTATCGTCGTGTCCGAGGCCTACCCGGGAATTTCGGCCAAGGTGGCCGACCTGATCCTGCCAGCGGCGATGATTTTCGAGAAGTACGGGGCCTACGGGAACGCCGAGCGCCGTACCCAGCACTGGCGCGAAATGGTCCCGCCTCCGGGTAACGCGAAGGGCGACCTTTGGCAGGTGCTCGAGTTCTCGAAGCGGTTCACGCTCGCTGACTTCTGGGGCGAACAGACCGTACCGGGCCTGAGGGCCGCCGGTTACGAGGACGACAAGCTGCCCAGCGTGCTCGCCGATGCCGACGCGATGGGCTACAAGCCGACCGACACGCTGTACAAGGTGCTGTTCGCGACCCCGGACAACCTGAAGTACAAGTGGCCCGATCCGGTCGCCAAGGGTGGCGGAAATCACACCAGCGAAGCGCTGGGCGATGGCTGGTTCGTGGAAAAGGCGCTGTGGCAGGAGTACGTGCCCTTCGGACGCGGCATCGGCAAGGACCTGGCGGACTACGACGTCTATCTCCGCGATGACGTGCGTGGCCTGCGCTGGCCGGTGATCGACGGCAAGGAAGGTACCTGGCGCTTCAACGAGCAGCACGACCCGTACGTGACCAAGGGTGCCGGCTTCGAGTTCTACGGCAAGCTGCAGAAGGCGATCCCGAGCGGGGATCTCGACAAGGTCACGAATCCCGAGCAGGTGGGGTTGCCGGGCAAGGCAAAGATTTTCTTCCGGCCCTATTCGGCTCCGGTCGAGCAGCCCGACGCGAATTTCGACCTGTGGTTCTCCACCGGGCGCGTGCTGGAGCACTGGCATTCGGGGACGATGACCCGTCGTGTGCCGGAACTGCACCGCGCGGTGCCGGCGGCCGTGCTTTGGATGCACCCGGAGGACGCCCGCGAGCGCGGTCTGCAACGCAATGATCTCGTCTGGATCGAGTCGCGGCGCGGCAAGGTGCAGATCCGGGTCGAGACCGGCGGGCGCAACACCATGCCCAAGGGCACCGTATACGCGCCGTTTTTCGACGAGGGCGTTTTCATCAACAAGGTCTGCATCGACGCGGCCTGCCCGATCTCGAAAGAGAGCGACTACAAGAAGTGCGCGGTGAAGGTCTACAAGGCCTGATCGGGCGGCGGCCGGAGGCACATCGATGGCACAGGCAGCCGGCGGCAGTCGGAGGGCCTTCCTGATCCGGCTGGTCCAGGGCGCGAGTCTCGCGGCCTCGGCCGGCCTGGTCTGGACCTACGTGCTGCGCAACCAGGCCAGGGCGACCCCGTTCGCCCTGCGTCCGCCGGGCGCGGTCCCGGAGGCGGAGTTTCACGCACTGTGCATCAAGTGCGGCCAGTGCGTGAACGCCTGTCCCTATGACACCCTGCGGCTGGCTACCGCGTGGGAGTCGATGCCGATCGGTTCGCCGTATTTCAGGCCGCGCGAGTATCCCTGCCTGATGTGCCCCGACATCCCCTGCAAGGAGGCCTGCCCCACGGGTGCGCTGAGCGCGGATCTCGAGGATATCGAGGATGCGCGCATGGGGCTGGCGGTGATCGATACCGAGAACTGTCTGTCCTGGCAGGGGCTGCGTTGCGAGGTCTGCTATCTGAGCTGTCCGGTCAGGGGCAAGGCGATTTCTCTGGAGCGCCGGCCAGGGGTGGACGGGGGGCTTGCCCGGATCGTGCCCTGGGTGCATTCGGCCCACTGCACCGGCTGCGGCATCTGCGAGAACCGCTGCCCGACGGACGAGGCGACGATCCGGGTGGTGGACGGGAGCCTGGTCCAGGGCCGGATGGGTGCACATTACCGGCTTCGCGCCCATGACCCGGCCGGTTTGATGGTTTTCGATCCGCCACCGGAACCGCCCGCAGTGGATCGCGGCGTGGAGGGAAGGGTGCCGGGCCTCGATGCGCTGAACCTCGGGGACTGGCCATGACCGACGTCCGTCACGAACCCGGGGCGGAACCGGGCCCGCGGCCGGTACGGCTCTACGGCCTGCCCGACAGTCTGGGCGGCAAGCTGTGGGTCTGGCGCTACCTGATCCTGCGCCGGCTGACCCAGTTCCTGGTGATCCTGCTGTTTTTTGCCACTGCGCACTGGGCCTGGAACCTGTTCGGAGAGCCCCTGATCTCCGGAAACCTGAGTGCGTCGAGCGTGGTGGGCCTGATTCCGCTGGCCGACCCGTTCGCAGTGCTGCAGATTCTGTTCACGCGGCACGTCCTGGCGACAGAGGTGCTGATCGGCGCGGGCATCGTACTGGCTTTTTATGCGCTGATCGGGGGGCGTGTGTTCTGTTCCTGGGTCTGCCCGGTGAATCCGGTCACCGACCTGGCCGGCTGGCTGCGCAACAAGCTGGGGCTGAGCAATGCACTGCACCTGAACCGCAGCCTGCGCTACTACGTGCTGGTGCTCGCGCTGGTGCTGGCCTTGGTCACCGGTCTTGCAGCGTTCGAGTGGGTGAGCCCGATCGCGATGCTGCACCGGGAGCTGATCTTCGGAATCGGCATGGGCCTGATCGGGGTCGCCGGCATCTTCCTGTTCGACCTGATGGTCCTGAGGCACGGCTGGTGCGGCCATCTCTGTCCATTGGGCGCCTTCTACTCGCTCGTGGGGCGTGTGGCTCAGGTCAGGATCCGCTTCGATGAACGGACCTGTACGAAGTGCGGTGAATGCATCCGCGTGTGCCCCGAGCCGCAGGTGCTGAATCTCAATCAGGCCGCGCGCAGGGGGCTGGTGACATCCGGAGAGTGCACCAACTGCGGTCGCTGCGTCCCAGTGTGTCCAGAGGCCAGTCTCAGTTTCGATCTCCGCCCGCTTATCCAGCGGCACAACCAGATGTCCAACCATTATTCGCCGAGGAGAACCTCATGAAAGTGCGCGTATTTTTGGGAGTTGCCATCGCCAGCGTGTTCGGCCTGGGTGTACCCCTGGTCGGCGGCCAAGCCATTGACCCGGATCAGATGGGTCTGAGTCCGTTCAGCGTGTTCGAGGTTCCGGAGCCGGACGTCTTTGCCTTTCCCGACACCAGGCCGGGAGATGCGGGCACCCTTCCGCGCGGCTTCCCGGGTGCGCCGCCGCAGATCCCGCACGCGGTCGACGAATATCTCCCGATCACACTTTCCCGGAACCGCTGCGCGGGCTGTCACGACGACTTCGAAATGATCGGCAAGGAGCTCGGGGCGGATGATCCGACCCCGATGCCGCTGAGTCACTACATGGAGGTGGGCGGTCGGATGGTGCACAGTGGAGAGGCGCAGATCTGCATACAGTGCCACCAGCCCCAAGCCGACGTGCCGCCGCTGGTCGGGTCCACCTTCTGAGCGAGCCCTCGGTCAGAGGCCGGCCTCAGACGGTGGCATGGCCCGCACTGTCGGGGACGCGTCCTCTCGGCGATCGTGTCGGCGGCGATGCCGACACGATCGTCGCGCCCCCGGCCCCTTGACTCCGGGCATGCGGCCCTCCGCCCTTCGGGCCCGACTGCGGCGGTTCGAAATCCACTCCCGGCGGATTCGTCCCGCGCGCGGAAGAGGGGAGAAGGCTGCCGACCCGGCTTGCGGGTGAGGGTTGGGGGGAGGGCGCGAGCTTCAGATCACCCCGCCCTCTACCGTCCCCGTCGCCCCGCCGATGCACCGCCTGCGGGCTCAAGTATAAGGACGGCAGCTTGGCTGGCAACCCACGATGGCGCCAATGCGCGAAGAGATCCGCGCAGTCAATGGGCCACCGTCTCGTTCTCCAGGGCTCGCTCGGTGATTTCCTTGTATAGGCTGGTGACCTGGGTGCAGATCGCCCGCAAATCCGGGTGCTGCTCGCAAAGGTATCGGTCCAGAAGAGGCCCTACGGTATGTTCCCGCGAAGGGCGTTCCGGAACCGGCGGTCGAAACGTTTCCGGTGGACGTGGATGGGTCCGTTCCGTCGCCGGATCCGGTGTGAGCCCATCAGGGCACGAGCTCTCGCAGTTCAACGACGGCCGCCAGGAGCTCAGAATTCGCCGCGCGCTGCCCCCTGCATGATCTTGTCAAGCGTTGCATTGACCCAAAGCGCGCCTTCCCGCAACTCCGGGGGGAGCGGCCGGCCGCCATAGATCACCACTTCGAGATCCATCATCATCAACCACAGGGTGCCATCCTCATCCTCGACCAGCGCGATGCGGCAGGGCATGAACGCGGTGTAGGCGTTATGGTGGTCCGCCATCATCACCCCAACGTTGATGTCACAGAACGAGAAGAAATTCACGTACCGGTAGGGATTGCCGGTGACCGCCTCGACCTGCCGGTAGAACGGCGCCTCACCCACATAAAACATGTTGTGCGTGGTCGCGAGACTCTGCAGGGAGTCGACGACATCCTGCACCGTCAGGCCATCCTCGACCCGGACCTTGCGCACCATCGCCACCGCAGGGTCGAGATGCTCCATGTAACGCTGGGCCAATTCGACATACATTCTCGGTGCTTCGGGATCGAGCCTGCCGAGAAAATCTTTCACGGCGAAATAACCGGCTGCAGCGGCGATGATGGTCAGCAGGCCGATCACGGCCAGGACATTCCGAATTGCTCTCATCGTGAACCTCTCCCCACTCTTTTGTTTTGCGCGGTCTTTCCTGCCGCACCTGATGGCCTGGATGTTCCACGCCGTTCAAGGGGAATATAGGCAAAGCAAGCGAATGATGGACCCGA
>PULL01000241.1 GCA_003550945.1 Thioalkalivibrio sp.
CGTGTAGAGCGTTGCGTGAATACCGCGGATCATCGGCACCAGATGAGGCTGAAAGACCAGACCCACGGGAGTGCCCGCGGCGTCCTCCAGAGTCTGGCGGATCTCCGGATGGTGACGGTGCCCACCGCTCGCATAGGCGCGGAAGTTTTCCGCGACCTCGGCGTGCAGGCTTCCGATCTGCGCCTTGCGACCTGCCCCGCTGACCCCGCTCTTCGCGTCGGCGATGATATCTGCCGGGTCGATCGCACCCGCCCGCAGCAGCGGCAGCAGACCGAGGCTGACGGCCGTGGGATAACAGCCGGGCACCGCGAGCAGACGCGTGCCACGGATTCTTTCGCGGTGCAGTTCCGGCAGGCCGTACACCGCCTGCTCCAGCCACTCCGGCGCACCATGCGGCTGCCCGTACCAGCGTTCCCAGAGCGCCGCATCCCGGATCCGGAAATCGGCCGACAGATCGATCACCCGCGCGCCCCGTTCGAGCAGCGGCCCCGCCAGCGCGTGCGCAACGCCGTGGGGCGTGGCAAAGAACACCACGTCGCAGTCCGCGAGCCGGTCGACATCGGGTTCCACGAAGTTCAGCCCGACACGCCCGCGCAGGCTCGGAAACATCTTCGCGACCGGAGTCCCGGCGTCGCCGCGGGACGTGACAGCCACGATCTCCGCCTGCGGATGCGCGACGAGCAGCCGCAGCAGCTCTACGCCCGTGTAACCCGTGGCACCGACAATACCGATGGAAATCATCACTCTTCCGTTGCTTTGAAATCTGGCCTGCGGATGATACCCGCAACCCGAAACCGGGACACCCACCCGGATCCGGGAAATCAGTTCTTGCCGGCGCGCACCAGCCCGCCAAGACCGGCCTGGACCAGGGCGTTGTTCAGCAGGGCCCGGATCTGGTCCGGGCTCTCCAGCAGGCGGCACTGGGCGAGCAGCGCCTCCGCCCGGTCGATGGAAAAGCTGCGGATCACCCACTTCACCCTTGGAATGGCCGACACGCTGACGCTCAGGCTGTCCATGCCCATGCCGACCAGCAGGATGATCGCCGCCGGATCCGCGGCCATTTCGCCGCAGACGCTGACCGGTTTCCCGACCCGCCGGGCACCATCGGCAATCAGCTCCAGCGCGCGGATGGACGCCGGGTGCAGCGTGTCATAGAGGTTCGCGACGCGGGCGTTGTTACGGTCCACCGCCAGCAGGTACTGGACCAGGTCGTTGGTCCCGATCGAAAGGAAGTCGACCCGCCGTGCCAATGCCTCGACCAGATACACGGCCGCCGGAACCTCGACCATCACGCCGACCTTCGGCACCGGCACGGCCAGCCCTTCGTCCAGCAACTCCTCACGGGCCCGGTTCAGAAGAATCAGCGCCTCCTTCAGTTCCTCGAGGGTGCTGATCATCGGGAACAGAATCTGCAGGTTGTGGTGCTCGACACTCGCCTTCAGCATCGCCCGCAGCTGGGTCAGAAAGATCTCCGGGTGGTCCAGCGTGATGCGGATACCGCGCCAGCCGAGAAAGGGGTTGTCCTCACGAACCGGGAAATACGGCAGGGCCTTGTCACCCCCCACGTCGAGGGTCCGCAGCGTCACCGGCATCGGATCGAAGGAGGCCAGGATCTGCCGGTAGATTTCCACCTGCTCCTCTTCCCCCGGGAAGCGGTCGCGGATCATGAACGGCACTTCGGTGCGATACAGCCCGACGCCTTCCGCTCCCGACTGCAGCGAGGGCCGGATGTCGGCCAACAGGCCACTGTTGGCCATCACGGGCACCGGGCGGCCGTCGCGCGTCGCGGAGGGCTCCAGCGCCTGCGTGCGCAGCCCGTCCTCCAGCTCCCGTTCCTCCCGCACCAGCCGCGTGAACTCGGCACGCAGTTCGGGGCTGGGGTTCACGTACAGGCGGCCCCGGTAGCCGTCCACCAGTACCTCGCGGTCCTCCAGGCGGCTGACGGGGAGATCGGAGACCCCCATCACCGCGGGCACGCTGAGCGCGCGCGCAAGAATCGCGATGTGCGACGAACCCGTGCCCTTGGACGAGACGATCGCGCCCAGCCGCTCGATGGGCACCTCGGCGAGGTGCGACGCGGTCAGATCCTCCCCCACCAGGATCCCGCCCTCGGGGAAATCCCCGTCGCCGCCTTCGGCCGGCAGCAGGTGGGAAAGGATGCGCCGGCCCAGATCGCGAATGTCCGCGCCGCGCTCGCGCAGGTAGGGGTCTTCCATTTCCTCGAATACGCGCACGCTCTCGCGCACCGTGTCGCGCAATGCACCGGGTGCCCATTGCCCCGCACGGATCCTGGTTTCGGTTCGATGCACCAGCGAGTCGCCCAGAAGCAGCAGGTAGGCGTCGAACAGCGCCCTTTCCTCGGCCGGCAGCAGCGCCTCCGTCCGCGCCTTCAGCCCTTCGATCTCCTCGCGCGTTGCATTCACCGCGATGGCGAAACGGGCCAGTTCCTGTTCGATGCCGCGCGCCTCGCGGTCCGGGATCGAATCGAGGTCGGCAAGCCGGTAAGCGACCACCGCGCGCCCGATCGCCACCCCGGGAGCCCCGGAAACGCCGGTGGCCTCCACGTTCACGTGGCTGACCATCGGGGTTTCACTGGCGATCTCGTCGGTGAACTCGGCGTGCGTGATCGCCCCGGCCAGCTGCGCCGCCAGCGTGACGAGGAAGGATACGTGCTCGTCGTCGAAGCGCCGGGCCTCGTGGTGCTGCACCACCAGCACGCCGAGCAGCTTGCGCTGCTGAATGATCGGCACCCCGAGGAAGGACAGGAAACGCTCCTCGCCCGTCTCCGGGAAATACCGGTAGCGGGGGTGCTCGGATGCGTTCTCCAGGTTGATCGGCTCGGCCCGCTGGGCCACGAGGCCCACCAGACCTTCTGAGATATCCATCTCGACGTGGCCGACGGACTCCTTGCGCAACCCTTCGGAGGCCATCAGCACCAGCCGCCCGGAGCGCGGGGACTTCAGGTAGATCGAGCAGACGTCGATGTCGAGCGCGCCCTTCACCCGGGTCACGATGATGCGAAGGGCCTCGTCGAAATCCTGGGCGCCATTGACCTCCTGAACGACCCGGCGCAGCAGGTCGAGCATCGAAGGCGGCGCCGGGGCGGTCATGAACCCGCCGACCGGGAACTGGCGCAGCGCCCGCGCACGGGACCCCGGGGCAGTTCCGGGAACATCAGCGGCACGAGCTCGCAAAGCGCGCGGCGATAGACACTGCGCTTGAAATGCACGACCTCGTGCACCGGCCGCCAGTAGTCGATCCAGCGCCAGTCGTCGAATTCCGGGGGCTGCACCGCATCCAGGCGAAAGTCCTCGTCGGAACCGACCATTTCCAGCAGGAACCAGCGCTGCTTCTGCCCCACGCACAGCGGGCGGCTGCCCCGTCGCACCATTCGCGCGGGGAGCCGGTACCGAAGCCAGCTGCGCGTCACGCCGAGGATGCGCACGTGCTTCGGAAGCAGGCCGGTCTCTTCCTGCAACTCGCGAAACAGGGCATCCTCGGGCGTCTCATCCTGATGGATGCCGCCCTGCGGGAACTGCCACGCATTCTGTCCGACGCGCTTGCCCCAGAACAGCTGCTGTTCCGAATTGCACAGAATGATGCCTACGTTCGGTCGATAGCCATCACAATCAATCACTTGGTTGAACCGGAAGATAATCAGTTACGAACATTGTTCCACAGGGGCGGGGGCTCGGCAAAGCACCCACAGCCGGGGGTAGGGCTCCAGCGAACACGACTCGCGCCCTTCGGTTGTCGTACGTACAATCCCGTGCGACACAGACCCGCCCAGGCACCGGATCACGACCATGCAACTCGCCATCTTCGACCTCGACAATACGCTGCTTGCCGGCGACAGCGACCACGCCTGGGGCCAGTTCCTTGCGGAGGTCGGCGCGGTGGATCCCGAGACCTACACCCAGGCGAACGACGATTTCTACGCGCAGTACGTGGCGGGCACCCTGGATATCTACGAGTTCTGCCGCTTCGTGTTCCAGCCGCTGGCGCAGCACCCCCTGCCCCAGCTGCAGCGCTGGCGGCAGACCTTTCTCGAGGAACGCATCCGCCCGATGATCGCGCCGGGCGCCCCGGACCTGCTCGCAAGGCACCGCAGGTCCGGAGACACGCTGCTGATCATCACCGCGACCAACAGCTTCGTCACCCGCCCGATGGCCGAGATGCTCGGCATCCGCCACCTGCTGGCCACCGAGCCCGAGTTCCGGGACGGCCGGTACACCGGCGAGCTTGCCGAGACCCCTTGCTTCCAGGAGGGCAAGATCGAGCGCCTGCGGCAGTGGCTGCACGCACGCGGCGAACCGCAGGAAACGATGGCCGAGGCATTCTTCTACAGCGACTCGCGCAACGACATCCCGCTGCTGGAGGCGGTGCGCCGCCCGGTGGCGGTCGATCCGGACCCGGCGCTGGCGGAACACGCGCAGCGCCGGGGCTGGCCGCAGATCTCGCTGCGCGAGCCGCAATCCGACGTCGTCAAGACGAGCCACGGATGAACACGGAAACGCGCGGATAGGGCTGCAATCGAAAAACATCCGGGTCCATCCGCGTCCTTCGGTGGCTGTATTTTTCACGCTGACTGTCATGGCCGTGGCGGGCCACCCCGAAGGATGAAAACTCGAGCCACGGAAAGCACGGACAGAGACGGAAAAAGAATTGAATTATTTTGCGTTTTCCGTGATTTCCGTGTAGGTCCGTGGCTATGTTTTCAGGATAACCAGATCAGAGCCTACCCATATGACCGCTCCCCGACCCATCTGCTTGACCATTGCCGGCTCGGACCCTGGCGGCGGAGCCGGCCTGCAGGCCGACCTGACCACCTTCACC